>JAFGUD010000332.1 GCA_016938685.1 Bacteroidales bacterium
AATTTATTACCATATCTGTACGATGTAATTTATTATGATAAGAGCAAAGAACTTGCAGAATTAACAGAAAAATGTTTAAAATTAGAAGAATCTTTAATTATTAACATTAAAACAAGAGCAAATCTTCAATAATGCTTTATTAAAACAAAACCCTCTAGTTTTGAAATATTTTTTACTCAATGACAGCAGGCTCATATCCATCCGGAATCATAACATGAATAATATATGCGTCAGGTTTAATTTTCTGAATTTGTTTCAAGGCAATTTCTGCTAAATCTTTTTCAGAATAATATCTGTAAACAACATAATAATCAATGTTTTTACCGTTCACTAATTCAATACAATGCACAATATCTTTTCCTTGCAACATGTATCCAAAAATCAAATCCGCTCCTTCGTAATAATCAGCAACTTTGTCGGTAACAACAACATAAGCTTCTGCTATATAGTCTTCAAAATCAGAAGAGTATGTAAACGATGACATTGTTCCCAATAAATTCATATACATTTCATTAAATCTTGATTCAGGATAATTTTCCACGAAACGCTCAATAGCCTCACAATCAGCCATAAACGGATAAGAATCGTGACTAAATTCACTAAAAAAGCAATCTCCGCCTTCGTCAGATGATTTTACTTTGTGAATATCGGTAGTAATAAAAAGGCTTTGTCTAAAATCGCCTTCAATATTTTTATAAAATTCAGTTTCAGAATAATTTTCATATAATTTTTCAGCTATCAAAATAGCTCTAAAATATTCTTCCAAATATGAAAAAGGATATTCTCCTCCAAGGGCATTTGAATATTGATATTTGAAATCGAGCATTAATTTTAAAGGTTCAGACGCAAATTTGTCAACTTCTTCTTGAATTACGGGTGCTAAGCCCATTTCAACATACAAACCTTCGGCTGAAACAACCAAAAAACCGATTGAATTTAGTTCTTCTTCAATATCATACCAAGTTTGCAAATCTTCCTCGAAGGAAGTGTAAAAATAATCTTCCATGTAATAGTCAAGCGGAGTTAAAAGGCAATCGCGAAGTGTAAGAACGTTCATTAATTGTTCTTTAGATTGTATGGGCTTGTTTATTTCACTTACGTAAGAATCAAATTTAATCTTTAAAATCTCACCTGAATCGTTAATAATATCCGGTAAAAGTTTTAATTCAAACCTTTGACTAATTGAACTTTGCAAAAAAACCAACATCAAAAAACCAAATACGAACACTAATTTTATTTTCATTACAATAAGTTTTTTATTTCAATTTTAAAAACATCAATTGTATTTGTTGTAATTTTAAATCTTTCATCAATTCTATGTCCCAAAATCCACATAATTTTGCCATTTGATTCCAAAATCCAAACATTTTCTTTTTCAATCATGCTAAATTTTTCATCTTTAAAATAGTCGCTCAATTTTTTCCTTTTTCCGTTCATTCCCAATGGTTTAAAAGAATCTCCTTGTTGCCATTTTCTTAAAATAATTGGAAATTCAATTTTTTTCAGGTCAAAAAAACCTATTTTTTCGTCAGCTGAAATTTTTTCAACTTCAACTTTTTGTTTTGAAAATTTTAGGTAAAGCTCATCAATTTCACCAGAATTAACTTTGATTTTTCCATCTTCTTCATTTATTTCAAATTTCAAATATGAAAGTTCATTATTTTTGCTGATTACCAAAAAGTCACGTTCTTTTACAAGTCTGTGTGTTCCTGAAAAAAACATCTTACCAGATTGATTATCAATAGCTTTTAAAATATCTTCGACGTGTGAAAAGTTAAATCCGCAACTTCTGATAAACTCAAATAAGAAAAGTTCAATTGGCTTAAATTTCTTAAACTTATCTATTTTCAAGTATATAATATCATTTTGAACAGAAACACATTTTCTTTTAAATTTCTTATAATATTTTTCAAAAAGTTGTTTGTGAAGCATTATATTTTGAGCCGATTGTAAAACATTTTCAGAAAAAGCTGGATTTAGTTTTTCAAACTCAGGAATTATCAAATGTCTGATTTTATTTCGTTGAAAATCAGTTTCAAAATTTGTTTTATCTGTTCTAAATTCAAGTTTATTTTTTTCAGCGTATTCCAAAATATCTTTTTTATTTGCAAACAAAAGTGGGCGAATAATTTTGCCATTTCTAACAGGAATTCCTGTTAATCCTCTTATTCCTGTCTTTCTGGATAAGTTCATCAGAATTGTTTCAACCGAATCATTTGCGTGGTGAGCCGTAGCAATTATGTTAAATTTATATTGTTTAGCAATTTGTTCAAACCATTCATAACGCAGTTCTCTAGCTGCCATTTCAATTGAAATCCCCTTTGATTCTGCATATTCTCTTGCCGGACACGTTTTTTCAAACAAAGGTATATAGTATTTAGCTGCAAGATTTTTCACAAAAACTTCATCAAGTTCAGAATCTTCGCCACGTAGCTTAAAATTACAATGTGCAACTGCAATTTCGTATTCCAATTTAACCAATAAGTCAAGTAAAACCACAGAATCTGCCCCACCACTAACAGCTACAAGTATTTTATCATCTTTTTCAATTAACTTGTTTGTCTCAATATTACTTATGAACTTATCCAACATTTTGATATTTTAAATTATTTTTCAAGTTTTCTGTTATTCAACAATTCTGTTATTCTATCATTCAATCATTCTGTCAATTCTATTATTCAATCATTCTGTCGATTCTTTCATTCAATCATTCAATTTTAACTCTCTTTTCTTTTAATCGGCATTGTCATACACCTAGCTCCACCACCACCTCGCGAAAGTTCAGAACCATGAATTGTTACAACTACTTTTTCTATTTTATTCAAATCAACTTTACCCTCAATTACATCAGTTGCCGAAACTACCTCAAAACCTGATCTATTCATTTCATCAATTGTATGCACATTCCGCTCATAACCAATAACTTTACCGGGAGCAAAAGCAAAAAAGTTTGCACCACTATGCCATTGTTCTCTTTCCTGATTATGTTCATGTTTTCCACCGCAAAGAACAGGTTTTAAATCAATTTTTAAAGATTTTAAAGCGTCCAAAACATTCTCTTTGTACTTTATATTTTTAATTTTACCATTATCAACGGTTAAATGAATTGTAGAATATTTATTACTTTTTAGCATTACCGGTTCATAAATCATACATTTATCATGATCCAAAAGAGTAAAAACCATATCAAGATGAATAAATGATTCGGGCGAATCGGGTAATTCCTGCACAATGATATTTCGCGGATATTCTCTACTTTCTATTTTGTTTGCAATATAATCAATACCTTGTGCGCTAGTTCTTGAACCCATTCCAATAATAAGAACATCTTTTCGTGCAACCAAAATATCACCGCCCTCCATCGTCAATTCATTATTAAAATAACGACTCAACTCAGGATTAAAAGTTCGGGTGATAAATCGGGGGTGATTTTCGAATATTGCCTCCATAATTAATGCTTCTCTTCGACGAACATTATTTGCCATTCTATTTATTAAAACAGCATCTAAAACAGCCGAAGAAGAATCTCTCATGTAAAAAAAATTGTGCAAAGGTTGAAGCGCAAAATAATCTTTACTCAAAAAATTTGTAAGTGAATTTTTAGGCAAAGGCACACCTTCAATAAGCAATCTGGCTACTTCGTGAGGTTCTTGCTCAATCAAAGTACTTCTAATTTCCGGATGAATACAATTTTCGGTAATCTTGTGAATCAAAGAGTTTTTAGTTGCTTGATTTTCAAGCACTTCAGTTAACAGTTTTTCGACATAAAAAACTTTTGATACTTTTTCCAAAACACCGCTTAACTGGCTATATTCCTTCGAAGCAACGGCAAGATTTAAAATATCGCTATACAAAGCACGTTTTGCATTTGCAGGTGTCATATTTTCAATTTCCCGTCCGGGCTTATGCAAAAGAACACCTTCTAATTCGCCGACTTCGGAATCTAAGTTTATTTTAAATTTTTCTTCCATTTTATGATTTGTTGATTTGTTGATAATTAAAATGTGTTATATATACCCTAAAACGATATTATCCAAAATATTTCCACAACTAATTGTTTTTAAATGGTTTAATGCAAAAAAACATCCCCCACCCCCCTTTTTTAAGGGGGAATTGGAACTATTTTAAATAAAATTCTAAAATGTCTAAGATGCTGATTTTCTGCTCGGTATTCCAACCCTTGATTTACATTATTTAATTTGTAAATACATACTGAATAATATTAGCACCCATTCTAAGCGCAAGCTCATGTTTTTCTGCCGGATCATTGTGAACCTGCTGATCTTCCCAACCGTCACCCAGGTCGCATTCGTAATCGTAGAAAACTACTAATCTGCCTTCGTAAAAAATTCCGAATGCCTGTGCGGGTTTTCCATCGTGTTCATGAATTTTAGGCAAACCATTTTGGAAATTATATTTTTGATGAAAAATTGGATGCGAAAACGGTATTTCAACAAAATCAAGTTCAGGGAAAACCTTTTTCATTTCTCGTCTTATATATTCATCAATACCATAATTATCAGAGATATGAAGAAAACCGCCTGAAATAAGATAATTCCTGAGATTATCAGCTTCCTGAGCAGAAAAAATAACATTTCCATGACCGGTAATATGCACAAAAGGATAATTGAAAATGTCAGGACTCCCCACATCAACTGTTGCATAATCGGCAGCCAAGTTTGTTTTCAGACTTTCATTACAAAAAGAAATAAGATTTTTCAGAGAAGTAGGATTTGCGTACCAATCGCCACCTCCGTTGTACTTTATTAGTGCTATTTTAGCAGAATAATTCTGAGAAAAAACAGCAAATACAACATTTATAAATAATAATGTCAAAAATATTTTTCGCATAATAGAGATAATTTTTACTACAAAAATAGAAATTTAGACACAAGAACAAAAGAAATGTAATGCCTGATATATAATTGATAATGCAACTACAATCTTAAAAAAAGTCTAAATATTGTAAAA
This sequence comes from Bacteroidales bacterium, assembly GCA_016938685.1. Lineage (GTDB taxonomy): Bacteria > Bacteroidota > Bacteroidia > Bacteroidales > JAFGUD01 > JAFGUD01. The sequence goes on from JAFGUD010000332.1 coordinate 4,972, forward strand.
AGAACATCAAATTTAAAATTTATTTTTTTTAAAATTTGTTAACTTTGAGCGCGATTTTTAAATTAAAAACAAAAAATTATGAAGAAATTATTTTCTATTTTATTGTTAGTTTTGTTCACAGGTCTGCTTTTTGCAAACCCTGTAACAGAAAAACAAGCAAGACAAGTTGCTTTGAATTTTTATTCTTACAAAGCACAAGGTATTAAATCTGACGTAAAAATTACAAAATCAGAAGAATTCAAATACGAAGGAATGACTGCTTTCTACATTTATTCTTTCAAAAATGGTGGTTTTGTAATTATTTCTGCTGATGATGCTGCAATGCCTATTCTTGGGTATTCAGTTGAAAACAAACTTAGAGACAACAGAACAAACGAAGCTTTGGAAAGTTGGTTAGAAGGATACGCAAAACAAATAAAATGGATTGCTGATTCTAAACTGGACAATTCTCAAACATTAGTCGAGTGGAACAAAATTTTGGTAAATGATTTCAGCCAAAAATCAACAAAAGTTGTTACTCCTCTTTTAACAACAACTTGGGATCAAGGTGGTAATTATAATGACTATTGTCCTGCTGCTTGGACTGGTTGTGTCGCTACAGCAATGGCGCAAATTATGAACTATTGGGAATACCCGGAAACAGGTGTTTCTCAACATTCTTATGTACATCCAAATTATGGTTTACAATCAGCTAGCTTTAAAACAGCAACATACGATTGGGCTAGCATGCCCGACAACACAGGTGGTGACGCAGTTTCTTGGTTGATGTATCATTGTGGTGTTTCTGTTGATATGGATTATGATAATGGTGGTTCAGGAGCTCAAAGCTCTGATGTTCCTCATGCAATGGCGAACTATTTTAAATATGATCAATCTATTGATTATGTAAGCCAAGATGAGTACACAAACACTGATTGGATTAACTTAATAAAAGACCAACTTGACAATGCAATGCCAGTTTATTATTCCGGTAGTAGCCAAGCAGATGGAGGACACGCATTTGTTTTTGACGGATATAATGCTTCCGACCAATTTCACGTAAACTGGGGTTGGAGCGGATCTGCTAATGGATATTACGCAGTAGGTAGTCTAAACCCAAGTGGAATGGACTTCAACGATGGCAATGCTGCTGTAATTAACATTTTCCCTGCTTCTACACCTGAATTTTTTGCTGTAAAAAAATTCTCAGATTTAAGCAATGTTGCGGCTAGTGCTTCGGCATATATTGGTTATATGAATGCAACTAATGATTATGTTGCATGGGGAACTGCTTCTGATGGTAGTGGCGGTGGAGCAAATTACCGTATTTACACTAAAACCGTTGACGGGGGACTAACTTGGGATGCAAAATCAATTACAAACTTAGGAGGGACTTCTTTTTCAATGATACAAGGTTTGAGCGATCAAATAGCATTCATTGCTATGTGGGGATCTAATCAATCAAATAATAAAATCCTTAAAACTACTGATGGCGGTGACACTTGGACTTCTATCCTTTCTGGAGCACATTCTGCCAGTTTCTTTAATGTCGTTCACTTTTTTGATGAAAACAATGGTTTTGTACAAGGTGATCCTGATAGTGAATTTGAATTACATACTACCACTGACGGCGGAGCAACATGGACAAGAGTTGACGGAGCTGATATCCCGGATCCACTTACAGGAGAATTTGGAATTGTAGGCCATTACACTGCAATTGGTGATGATATTTGGTTTTCTACAAACATGGGACGTTGTTATAAATCAACAGACAAAGGATATACATGGACTGTGAGTACACTTTTAGATCCAGGAACAAACTCAACATATATAGATTTAGCTTTTAGTGATAACGCAACTAATGGTTTAGCTCTTGTTACTGTAACAGATGGAACAAACTTCTCTTATCAGTATTTTAAAACAACTGATGGTGGAGATTACTGGACTGAAATAACTTCTCCAACGGGCAATTTCTATGATGGAGACGTTTCTGCCGTACCCGGTGTTGATAATTTCTTCGTAAGCGTTGGATCAGACTGGGAAACTCCAAAAATGGGAATCTCTTATTCTATGGATGGAGGTGATACTTGGATGGAACTAGCTGATTATTACCAAAACCACCAATTTACATCAGTTGCTATGGCTTCTGCAGAAAAAGGATTTTTTGGTAACTTTACAGGAGATTATGAAGGTGGTGCATGGGTATTTGGAGATAGCGAGCCGGTTTATGCTGTTTTTTATGGCGAAGACACTTTGGCTTGTGTAAATTCTGATTTTGTATACACTTCTGCTTCTACAGGAGAAATTGATAATTACGCCTGGGATTTTGGAGCTGACGCCACGCCTGCTATTGCTACCGGAGCAGGACCTCATACTGTACAATATACTACTCCGGGATACAAAACAGTTGCTTTAACTGTTTCTAATGCAGAAACTTCGCACACTTTAACAATGACTGATTATGTTCTTGTTGCCGATATTGCTCCTAATACTATTACTGAGATAACAGGTCTAGATTCTGTTTACCAAAGTACTACTCACACATACAGCGTTCCTGACCAAGACTATACTTATTTTGATTGGAGCTGTACTCAAGGAATGTGGACATTAAATAGTGATTATCTAAATACCACATCGCTTACTTTCACTACATTTTTAGTTGACGGAACATTATCTGTTATTCCTTTTAATGGCTGTGGAGTTGGTTCTCAAGTTGATATAGATATCGAAGTTGTTGAGCAAGTTGGAATAGATGAACTAGGAAATAATATTTCTATTAGTCCAAACCCTGCAAGTGATATGATTTCAATTACTTCGGACAAAACTATCGGCAATGTTGAAATTTTATCGGCAGAAGGTAAAGTTGTTTACTCTGTTAATCAAAACTCAAAAGAAGCTAATATTAACATCACAAACCTTGACAAAGGAATGTACATTGTTAACGTTACAACCGAAAACGGTACTAGTACGACAAAAATTATTGTTGAATAAAAAAACATACAATTTTTATATCAAAAAACCGCAAACAATGTTTGCGGTTTTTTGTGTTTTAAACAAACAGACTTCATGTCACTCTCACCGTCAAAAAGTCGTAATTTATTACAACAAATCAGACATTTTTTCAATATCTTTGTTTTTTCTTTGACATTTTAGCATCTTTACATCTAAGGCAATAAAATTGTTAGTTAAACAGTAAACAGTTACCAGTAACCAGTTAGCCAGTAACCAGTTTCGAGTTAGCAAGTTGACCAGTTATCGAGTTAACCAGTTAGCCAGTTGACCAGTAAACCAGTTTCGAGTTAGCAAGTTGACCAGTTATCGAGTTAACCAGTTAGCCAGTTGACCAGTAAACCAGTAAACCAGTAAACCAGTTTCGAGTTACCAGTTGACCAGTTGACCAGTTAGCCAGTTGACCAGTTGACCAGTTGACCAGTAATTAGTTCTAAATTATTAACTATCAATTATTAACTATTAATTATTTGTTCTTAAATCTTAATTATTTAAAAATGAAATTAGACAACTTTACAATAAAAGCGCAAGATGCTATCCAAGCGGCTTTTGGATTAGCAAAAGAAAACGGCAATCAGGCTGTTGAAATAGGACATTTATTGCTTGCTGTGATACAAGCTGATGAGTATTTAACCGATTTTTTATTCAAAAAAATTGGCGTTAACGTAAAAAACATCAGCCTTTTGGTTGAAAAACATCTTAATTCTTATTCCAAAGTTCAGGGAGGAGAAGAATATCTGTCAAAAAATTGCTCAAATGCTTTGCAGGAAGCTATTACTGTTGCTAAAAAGGACAGCGACGAGTTTGTTTCGCTGGAATATATTCTTTTGGGAATTCTGAAAATTAACGATCCTGTTTCTGATATTCTAAAAGACCACGGAGTAACCGAAAAATCGCTCAAAATAGCTATTGAAGATTTAAGAAACGGACAGAATGTAAATAGTCAATCTGCCGAAGAAACTTACAATTCGCTTAGCAAATACGCCATTAATCTAAACGACATGGCGCGTGACGGAAAACTTGACCCCGTAATTGGACGCGATTCAGAAATCAGACGTGTTTTGCAAATTCTTTCGCGTAGAACAAAAAATAATCCTATTCTGATTGGAGAACCAGGCGTTGGTAAAACAGCTATTGCAGAAGGGATTGCACACAAAATTGTAAAAGGTGAAATACCCGAAAATCTAAAAAATAAACAGATTTACGCTCTTGATATGGGCGCTCTAATTGCAGGAGCAAAATACAAAGGCGAATTTGAAGAACGCTTAAAATCTGTAATCAAAGAAGTTACAACTTCCGCCGGAGATATTGTGCTTTTTATTGATGAAATTCATACTCTTATTGGCGCAGGAAAAAGCGAAGGAGCAATGGATGCCGCAAATATTCTGAAACCTGCTCTTGCTCGTGGCGAATTACGCGCTGTTGGTGCGACAACTTTAAACGAATATCAAAAATATTTTGAAAAAGATAAAGCTCTTGAACGCCGTTTCCAAAAAGTTTTAATTCAAGAACCCGACAAAATGAGCGCAATTGCTATTTTACGCGGATTAAAAGAAAAATACGAAAATCATCATAAAGTCAGAATTACCGATGATGCAATTATTGCTGCGGTTGAACTTTCGCAACGATACATTACCGATAGATTTTTGCCGGACAAAGCAATTGATTTAATCGACGAAGCGGCTTCGCGTTTACGTTTGGAAATGAACTCTGTTCCGCTACCAATCGATATTCTGAACAGCCAAATCCGACAACTTGAAATCGAACGTGCAGCGGTTATCATGGAAAAAGATAAATCGCAATTGACAAATATTGAGAAAAATATTGCCAATTTTAAAGATAAAAAATCTGTACTTGAAGCAAAATGGCAACTCGAAAAAGGCACAATAAATCAAATTCAAAAATTAAAAGAAGAAATTGAAAACTTAAAATTTGAAGCTGAAAAAGCCGAACGTGAAGGAAATTTCGGACTTGTTGCTGAAATTCGCTACGGAAAAGTAAAAGAAGCTGAAACAAACATAGAAAATCTACAAAAAGAACTGCTTAAAATTCAAGGCGAAAATTCTTTAATCCGCGAAGAAATAACAAACGAAGATATTGCACAAATTGTTTCAAAATGGACTGGCGTTCCGATTACCAGAATGATTCAAAGTGAAAGGGAAAAACTGCTTAATCTTGAAAAAGAACTTAATAAACGTGTAATTGGTCAAAAAGAAGCTGTTCAGGCTGTTTCAGATGCCGTTCGTCGTAGTCGTGCGGGATTGCAAGACCCGCGCAAACCGCTTGGTTCGTTCATTTTTGTTGGAACTACCGGAGTCGGAAAAACTGAACTGGCAAAAGCTTTGGCTGAATTTCTGTTCGACAACGAAAACCATATAACAAGAATCGATATGTCTGAGTATCAAGAGCGACATTCAGTTTCACGATTGATTGGAGCGCCTCCGGGATATGTTGGATACGATGAAGGTGGTCAGTTAACCGAAGCTATTCGCAGAAAACCTTATTCTGTTGTGCTTTTGGACGAAATTGAAAAAGCGCACCCTGACGTTTTTAACACTCTTTTGCAAGTTCTTGATGATGGCAGACTTACTGATAACAAAGGTAGAACTGTTGATTTCAGAAATTCGATAATAATAATGACATCAAATATTGGTTCTCAGATTATTCAGGAGAATTTAATAACAATGACAACCGAAAATCGCCAAAAAGTGATTGACAAAACCGAGTTGGAAGTTATGGATTTGCTTAAAAAAGCTCTTCCGCCGGAATTTTACAATCGTGTTGATGATATTGTGATGTTTACTCCTCTAACTCGTGAGGAAATTAGAGAAATTGTAAAATTACAATTCATTATGGTTCAAAAAATGGTTGCCGATATTGGAATGCAGATTTCGATTACTGAAAAAGGAATTGATTATCTTGCAGAAGTAGGATACGAACCGCAATATGGTGCGCGTCCAATCAAACGACTAATTCAACGCGAAATTCTTAATGATTTAGCAAAAAGTATTCTTGCTGATGATGTTAAAAAAGAAGTGGAAATTATTGTAGATGCAGATGAAGGGGGAATAAAATTTAAGAACTAATTAGAAACTAAAAACTAAGAAATAAAAATTTAGAGATAATAATTTGAAATGTAAATTTAACCTTTTGGTTTCGCAAGAGCTGAAAGGTTTTTTTTGTGATTATATTTTAGCTAATTTTACGGGAAATTTTACTTATTGAAATGAAAGAGGAAAAGATTGATGATAAAATAATTGGATTTATATTCAAGGTGGTTCAAGATAACAGGTCGTTATTTGACAAAATTGAGATTTCAATTATACCTGTGTTTATTATTGGTTTAATTTTACATTATTTAGGATTAGCTAAATTTGATTTCATAGTCATTACGTCGTCTTCTATTTGTGCAATTTTGTATTATTTACTAATCGTTGACAAGCCTGAATATGATGAAGAATATCACAAGAAAGGTTATCTAACTAAATTTTGGGTAATGAATTTCATGTACAAAATGAAATTCATATCATTATCAACATTATTTATGATTTTACTGTTGATTTTTTTGATTAATGATAATGGCGGATTAATGATATGGGTTATTTTTTGGCTGATACTAGTACTTACTATAAGTATTATTACTGAAATAAAACACGGAGGGAAACCCTATAAATCAATTTTTTACATAAGACTAATTGCCGGACTCATATTAGCAAGTTCAATTTATTTTCTTGAAAATTTTGCTACTTTATAATTCTAATTAAATTAAAACAGTTTGCTAAAAAATAAGATTCCCCGAAGAAAAATTGATTTTTCGGTTTGAAGTTTATTATACTTATGCAAATAATAAATTTTAATATAATCAATGTCTCAAGATTAATGTTTGTTTTTACATTTAGTTTCTTTTTTAGTCTAAATATAAATTATATACTTGTAACTATTTTACTACCTAAATAAAGCAATACAATTGCAATAAAAGACAGAATTGCCCCTAAAACAATAGGCGTTTATTTACCTTTTAAATTAAAGCGTTCTTTTTTCCACGCAATAAAAACAAAAACTAAAAACACGAATAAAAACAACACCCCAAAAGGCAGGAGAAAAATACTTCAAAGGAAAATGAACATTTCGGAGGGATAGTGACTTTTATGCCAATTAGTCCATATTTTAGGCTTTAATTTTTTTTGTTTAATTTGCTTTTTCCATTCTTTACGGTTTGTATAAGTAGTCAACTCTCCAGTTAATTCATTAGCAATAAAATACTCATGAATTTTACGTTCTCCATAAACCCCAATTATGCTATTCTTATAAAAATACCATTTTTGTAAGTCATATAATTCCTTAGCTTCACCTTTTTTCAGACAAAGTCTTACACCTGGTATAGGATCAGAATCAGAAATAGTACTCCCGTTTTTGGTAGTATAACTCCAATCACTAATTCCCATGCCATGAGCGATATTAAAAGTAGATAAAAAGAAAATACTAAAAACTAAAATTTTAACCAACATGAACCATTTTTTCGAGTCAAAGAAACTTATTATTATGGACATTAGCGACATAAGCGAAATTATCTCTAGAAATTTAACAAAACCATTCTAACTTCCATCAAAAAAAAACTTAATGTTTTTTATACTTATTGATGGTAAAACTCACAAAAGACATCTTAGAAGATTTGCAAGACTAATTCCTAAATTCAGCTTTTTGCCATCAAAACCATCCACAACCCGACAACCCGACAACTCGACAACTGACTACTGGCAACTGGTCACTGGTCACTGGTCACTGACTAACCGCTAAACTCTCTCGCTCAATTCCAACCAAATCATTTCTTTTTCGTCGAGGTCATCTTTAATTTTGGAAAGTTCTTCCGCTTTTTGGGTAATTTCTTCATGATTTAATGAGCCGGAGCTTAAAAGTTGTTCAAGTTCTTCCTTTTTCTGTTCAAGTTTCAGAATTTCAGTTTCCAATTGTTCAAACAAACGTTTTTCGTTGAAAGTTAATTTGTCTGATTTTTCGCGTTGAGGCTTTTCTTTTTTGGGTTTTTCCTTTTTTTCAGCTTGCTTTTCTTCCTTTTCTTTTTGTAATTTTTGAACGTAATATTCGGTGTATTTTCCTACAAAACTGCTAATTTCAGCATCGCCTTCAAAAACAAATAAACTGTCAACCACTTTGTCCATAAAATATCTGTCGTGCGAAACTATAATAACACAGCCGTTAAAACTTTGTAAATATTCCTCCAATACATTCAAAGTCATGATATCCAAGTCATTAGTTGGCTCATCGAGAATTAAAAAATTCGGATTTTTCATCAAAACAGTCATCAGATAAAGACGTTTCAACTCGCCACCGCTCAATTTTTCAACAACATTGTAGTGCATTTTGGCAGGAAATAAAAAATATTCCAAAAACTGCGAAGAACTAACTCTTCGACCATCGCCAAGTGTCACAATATCAGCAATATCCTGAATAATATCAATTACTTTTTTGGTTTTGTCAAACACCAAACCCGACTGTTTATAATAACCATAAACTATTGTTTGTCCCTTATCAATTTCACCCGAATCAGGCGATAATTCTTCGGTTAAAAGGTTCAGAAAAGTAGTCTTTCCCACTCCATTTTTGCCAACAATTCCTATTTTTTCACCATTAACAAAATTGTAAGTAAAATCTTCGATAATTTTCAAATCGCCAAAACTTTTGGAGATATTTTTCATGTCCAGAATTTTCTTGCCTACTCTACGAGTTAAAACATTCAATTCCATGTCTTTATCAACAATTTTGCCCCTAGATTTTTCTTCTAATTTTTCAACATTATCCATTCTGTATTTAGCCTTTCCTGTTCTGGCTTTTGGCATTCTTCTAGCCCATTCCAGTTCTTTCTGAAACAAGTTTTTAGCTTTATCTATACTTTGATTATAAAGTTGAATCCGTTCTTCTCTTTTTTCTAAAAAATATGAATAATTTCCGTTGTAAGCATAAACTGTATTATTGTCTATCTCAATTATTTGGTCGCAAACCCGGTCAAGAAAATAGCGGTCGTGAGTAACCATTAGCAAAGTACTATTTGATTTAGTCAAAAACTCTTCAAGCCACTCAATAAGTTCAACATCAAGGTGGTTTGTAGGTTCGTCAAGTATCAATAAATCAGGCTCATTTATCAATAAATTTGCCATTGCAAGCCTCTTTTTTTGTCCACCGGAAAGAGTTCCTACTTTTTTGTCAAAATCTGTGATTTTCAGTTGAGTAAGAATTATTTTAATTTTTGCTTCATAGTCCCAAGCCTGCAATAAATCCATTTTTTCAATGGCAGTTTGCATAAGTTTTTCATCGCCGGAATGAATAGCATTTTCGTACTCTCGCACAGCGTCTAAAACTTCGTTTGAATTAGCAAAAACCTGTTCAATTACAGTTTTTTCATTGTCAACTTTTGGATTTTGTTCCAAATAACCAATCGAAATATCATTTTTAAAAGTCACCAATCCGTTGTCGGCTGTATCTTTTCCGTTGATAATATCAAGCAAAGAAGTTTTTCCGGTTCCGTTTTTGGCAATAAGAGCCATTTTTTGGTCTTTCATCACGCTGAACGAAATATCCTCGAAAAGCACAAGCTCGCCATAGGATTTAGTAAGGTTTTCGACTTGTAAGTATGGAATCATAATCAAATAACAATTAACAATGTATAATGAACAATGCACTATTTAGGATGGCAAAGATAAGAATTAAGAATTAAGAAATGAAGAAATAATAGAATGATTGAATGCTGGAATGATAGAATGATAGAGTGCTGGAATAATAGAATGATAGAATGATAGAACATAGCGATAGCGGTCTCACGAGTTTACAAGTAATGATAGAATGATTGAATGCTGGAATGCTGGAATGCTGGA
>JAFGUD010000333.1 GCA_016938685.1 Bacteroidales bacterium
GCCATACTTTGTGCCCCAGCAGTTGTTAAAACAACATTTTCAGGTGTTGAAACTTGTTCAACGGTTGCAAAATCTGCAGGTTTTACACCGGAATCAACAATATTTCCATTTGCATCCAGTGCAGCCAAGTTTCCACTGACTGCATTTGTTACTTTGTCTGCTTTATTAGCAACCGCGTCTGCAATAATAGTGGCCAAATCGCCAGAACCAATTTGTGTTTGAATTGCAGTATCTACGTAACTTTTTGATGCAATTTCAGCCACCGCGGAACTGGTTATGATAATGACTGTAAAAGATATGGTGTAAACCGCACGAAAAAGTTTCAATTTACTCCCCTCTAAATTGAATCCTAGTAATATTATTATATTATACTATCATAGATAAGGAAAAAATCCAAATAGAATAAGAATATTATATTGACAGAAAAGTAATTTTTTTACTTATTTTACAAAGAATTAACTCAGAAATTTAATATTAAAACCTATCTTTCGTTTGAAGAAAATGAATTTATAGCAGAAAAATATTTTCCATTTTCATCTTTAACCAAATCTTTTGGGTGTCCGTCTTCTACTATTTTACCATTTTCAAGAACAATTATACGATCCATACCTTGTGCAATAAAAGGATCGTGTGTTATTACAATCATTGTTCTTCCGTTACCATAATCTGCAAAATCTTTTATATTTGCTAATACTTCGCTGCGTAATTTTGGATCTAATCCCTTTTCAGGTTCGTCCATTATAACAATAGGTGATGGTGCTAAAAATGCTCTAGCAAGTGCTAATCTTTGTTGTTCTCCACCGGAAAGAGTGTTTGCATTATGACCTACCTTGGTTTCCAGTTTTTCTGGTCTGGAATTAACCAAATCCAGCAGTTTTGCCTTACTTAAAGCAAATTCTATTTCCGTGTCACTTGCATCAGGTTTTACAAGTGTTAAATTTTCACGAAAACTGCGGTCTAAAAACCCCGAATTTTGTGGAATATAACGAACAAACTTTCGCAAAGAACGCAATTTAATGTCATCATTGTTATACTCGCCGATTTTAATTTTTCCTGATGTAAGTTCATATTCACGCAATAACAAAGACATTAAAGAAGTTTTTCCAGCTCCAGAATCACCTAATATTGCGATTTTTTGTCCCCCTGGTATTTTTAGGTTAAAATCTTTCAATACTTCTTTTTCGCCATCTTTATAACTGTGATTTACATTATTAAATTCTATGTCTGGAATTTTATTTCCAAATTTATCCAAAGGCAAATCAATAGCATTTTCTTTATCTTTTATCAACGGAATGTGGTTTAATATTTCCATTGCATCCCTGTACTCGGTAAGATTTCTTTTTATGGATGTGAATGTATTACCAAGATTTGTGGTTGCACTTGAAAATCTACTTACAGAATCAATTAGTGTTACTAAATCACCAATTTTTGAATGTTGTTTTTTTAATACTCTATATGCAGTTCCAAAAACAGCAGCATTAAAAAATGTATTAACCAACATAGATTTAACACTTTTTTTACGTTCTAATTCAGAAATTCTTGCCCAGTATCTTTTTAATTTACCAGTTTCGTTTTTTAATATTTCAGAATATTCTTCTTCATTTCCAGTTCTTTGAATTATATCAGTATTACCAGTAATATCACCCATTCTGGAGTAAATAGCATCATTATTTTTATTGAATTTTTTACGCAATGGGCGCATTTTATTTTCATGCCAGAAATTCCAAGCAATATTTGCGCTGGAATATAAAACAACACCAGCTAGTATTAATGGGCTGATTGTGCCCAATATGGCACCACTGGTAATAGTTTGCGACGTTGAGTTTGTTAAATTAGTCAGATCACGTGTGATACCTTGGACGGATTGTCGCGCACGGTTTTTTGCCTGATTAAAAGCGGGTAGGGGATTATCGTTTCTAAAACTCTTATCTTCTCCTATATACTTGGTTCTGCAATAAGCTTCGAAATTTATAAAAATTTCTCGTCCTAATTCGGTTTCAGATTTATATTTTTGTGAATTCATATATCCGTTAAAAATATCCATCATATATGCCATTCCACCATAAATAGCAACTTCTGGATTGGCAAGACCATTCAAACCTGTTGCGGAATTTATCCCCAGTCCCCAAATTTTTGGTCTAAATGATGCAACAGCACCATTCAAAGCGGATAATAATATAGATTTTATAAATTTTTTCTTTGGGAATGTGTCGGCGTTCAAAATCTTGTATATAGCTCTTAAAGCTTCAGTTGCGCTGATTTTAACGTCTTTTAATTCTGTTTCTTTTTTTTTCATTTTAATCTTTTATTTTGAATAATATTATAAAGATTTTTATCAATAAAATCAAGATGATATATAATAAGTTCTTGCTCAAAACAGCTAATTATCAATAAAAAATAAAACCACCATATAGGTGGTTTGAAAAATTGGCTCGGGCAGCTGGACTCGAACCAGCGACATACGGATTAACAGTCCGTTGTTCTACCGACTGAACTATGCCCGAATTGCCCGC
>JAFGUD010000334.1 GCA_016938685.1 Bacteroidales bacterium
GATGTTTTCTTTTTTCTTGTCCATTTTCATTTTTGTGCGGTGTTAAATTTACACTATTTGTGTAAACCTATATCAGGACAAGTCAAATAATTTTCAATGTTACTTATAGTCTTTGATTTATAGTCAACAATTAATCAATTTTGCACTATGGATGTAAAATCAAAAATCGGATTGCGAATAAAAAATCTTCGCGAATTAGCAAGTATGTCTCAAAAAGATTTAGCATATGCCGCTGATTTAGATAGAAGTTATATAGCAAGTGTTGAAAATGGGCAAAGAAACATTTCTATTATGAATATTGAAAAAATAGCAACAGCCCTAAATGTAACACTTAAAGAGTTTTTTAACTATGATGAATTTGATAACACTTCAACAAGCAGTAAATGAAATTAAAAAGTCTATTGAGGCTGCAATTAAAAAATCTGGAACAGAAGGGAAAAACAATCTCATTAGAAGTCAGAAACCGATAAAACTATTACACGAAGTTGTAAAAGCAGAATTAATTCGCAATAAAGTTAATCCTGATTTACTTAATCCACCTTACGACCAATCAAATGGTGAATTATCACTTTCTGGTTTTTTTAAGAAAAAAGACCAAGATGTTTGTGTTACACCAAATAATGTTAAACAAAAAAAAGAAATTCTCAATTTTCAAGGAATACTTTACGGACAAGAAGATAAATACGGTTTCGATTTAACTGAAAAATCTTTATCAATAAATGTTCGTAGTCAATTGAGCAGTTCGGCAAAAAACTTTGATACGCTTTATGAAAGAACATTTGCTGAAGCATTAAATTTGCATTTACGTTGTCCAAAAATGGTTTTGGGAGAATTTTATATGATTGCGGTAAATGAATATGATAGCACATCAGCAAATAACAAACAAATAAAATACAAGAATGTCAAAGGCGTTGCTAAACACATTGAAAAATACTTGCTTTCTTTTGCTGCCGTTAATAATCGAGCAACGACAACAGGTGACCATTTTAAATACGAAAGAGTTTGTTTATTAATCGTTGATTTTAGTCAGAAAATTCCGAAAGTTTACAATACTGATGCGGAATTAAAGAAAGATAATCTACTGCCTGCAAATTCAATTGCTACAATACAAAATTTAAGTTTTCCGAATTTTATCTCCGATTTACTGAAAATTTATTCTACAAGGTTTGGTACAGGTAAATTCAAATGATATTTTTCCACTAAAAATTCGTCAATCTCTTGTGGATTGGAAAAATTCCTAATAGTATTAATATCTTCTTGAGTTAATTTCGGAATTGTAAATTTCTCAATGAAATTTTTTTGATAACAAGGATAACCGCCTTCAATTGCAACGCTTGTTTTTGTTACATAATAATCCATTACAAAAGAGTTTAAAATTTTCTGAACTACGTCTATATTTTCTACTTTGCTTATTGGATTAACAGTTTCACTAAACAATCCTTGAATTTCAGGTTCACGAAAAAAAAGCCCATAACCATTAGTAAAAAAAGCCACAGGTTCTTCTACTAATAAAAATCTTGGGTGTAGGCTGAATGTAGGATTTAAAATTTTCTTTCCAATTCTTGTAAGTCCTTGCGTTCTACCCCAAACATAGAAAGGGCTATAAGTTACTTTACCTTTATCTCTTGCTAATAAATTTTCTTTTTCATTCAAAAGATAAGAATAACATTTTGGGAATTTATTTTTAAACTCATTTTCAGGAATTGCAGTAGCAATTCCTTTTTTAATGATATACGGAAAAATAATCTTCCTTGTATTTTGCTCGACTTCTTCTTGTGTTTTGAAATCGGAAATTTTGTAAACTGGTTTTACTGCTTCTTTTTCAATTTCAAATATTCCTTTATCAGTTGTTTTTAAATAGAAACCATTTCTTGTTTTAGTGCCATCAATAAAAAATATTTCGTCCTTTAAAGTTGCTATACCTACAGAAATATCAAACAGTTTACCAATTGGCAAGCCAATTGTTTCTATTGTTTTGATATTTTGTTGTTCGTCTGTTTTTAGGAGTCTCCACTTTTTAAAATTAAGGTCTTTTATATAATTGGGAGAACCGTTCGCATTTGGGAGAAAACCTTCAGGGGTATATCCATCCTTAATTCTGTCAAAGATAATTGCTTCGTTTTCTTGTTTGTTTAAAAAAGTAAGTGCTGTATATGTTTGTGCATCAAAAACTTTTTTGTGGCTAAAATCTATAATCCTTGAAACACATTTTTTGTTTTGAAAATATTTACGAATTGCTTCTCCTGCAAGTGAAGTAAAATAGTTATTTGGTGTTATGTAGCCAAGTTTACCTGTTGGCTTTAATAATTTGTAACCAAGTTCAAAAAAAGCAAAATATAAATTAAAAGTTCCCCCTTCAACCGTAGTCCAATGTTTTGCCAAATAAGTTCTATTTTCGTCAGATAGATCTTGAAATTTTACATATGGAGGATTGCCAACAATATTATCAAATTGTTGTTCCCAATTTGCTTTTAAACTGTCTTGATGATAAAGATTAAAATCGCTTTCTACAAGTTGTTCTCCGTTTTGTAAAGCGTAAATTGTTAGTATAAGTTTGGCTCTGTGAATATTGTATTCAAGTATGTCCGAACCGTAAATATTTTCTTGAATAATTTTTTTAATTGATTTGTTAAAAGTCCTTTTGTAATAATCTGTCAAGCCAACTAAAAAAGCACCGCAACCGCAACTTGGGTCAAGGTTTTTGTGGTTTTCTTGTGGTTGAACTTCGTTTATTATAAAGTCGATAATATAGTCGGGTGTAAAAAAAGCACCGTTAAACTTTCTGTCGGTAACTGGTATGATAAGTTCAAGATAATTTTCAAGCTCTTTTATTGTAGAAATAGAGAGCGTAGTAGTATCGAAATATAGTTGGGGGATTTGCGTGAAATCCTTGAAATAGCTTGTCAATATTGGGTTTTCGTCAAAACCAAGATTATTGTTTATCAAGTAGGAATATATCAAATGTTGCTCAAGACTAATTAAGTCGTGATTTTGTATAAGTTGGTTAAGTATTCCTTTTTTTATCATTTTCCTGTTGACTTTAAGCAACAAAATTAATCAAAATTCTTTCACAAACCAAATTTAATTATCCGAAATAGCAAAATTGCACTCTTTGACAAAGCTTTGGTCTCAGCGTTGGCTTGTGGGGCTTTGGCAATGTGCTTGCAAATAGGGCTGGTTTTAGTTTGACTCGTCCTAAAAAAAGTTTACACTTTTTACTTGTTAATCC
>JAFGUD010000335.1 GCA_016938685.1 Bacteroidales bacterium
AAGACGGGTTAATAAATGTGTCTTTGCGAGCTTCATTTATTCCATTTCGCTACGCTCCATTACATAAATGAAGCTCGCAAAGGCTGGTATACTTTTGATGAATAATAGTGGTATACTTTTTATGAATAGTAACAAAATAATTAAATTTTTTCGTTACAGTTCCTATGTAATTGGCTTCCAAATAGCCACCAATTAAATGTTTTCTTATCAAGACATACAAAAGAAGTATTATTATTATGGCTTATGGTATCAGTCATAAGTATTCGTAGTATTCTGATTCGATAATTTTTCTAAAAACTCCATTGTATTAGTTTTAGGTTTTTCATAAATTTAAAGTTTATAAATCATAAAAACAACAACTATTTTATCAAAACCTTTAAATTGGCACATACTATACTGCGGATAATAACTTTTACTGAAACATTAATAAAAGATCTACTTTCATAATTGCCATTTGTAAATTTATAAAAACCAATTTATTATGTCCATATTATCAATTTTATGAATAAAACAAATATGATAATTGAATATCACATAAAAAAAAAACAGACTAAAGGCGAAATCTAAGCGATAGTGATTTTTCAAGCATAGACTCCTCATTCTTCGAAGTAGTACAAAGTTGGTTATTCCAAAATCAATATCGTCACTGCGAAAGCAAAAAAGAAACTCCACTATACTACCTGCTAACACCTTTAAAATCAAGACTTATTTGCGTTCTCATCACAGAAATTCTACGAAGAATATTTTTAAGCTGCATAATCTCTATACTCGACAATTGATCGGGTTTTATATCATTGTCTGGTTCAAGGTTTAACGAAATTTGATTTGCTTGATTTTTTAACCTTATTTGCATTAAATAAATGTAATCGTCTTTTAATTCATTGTAGGTTTTTTCAGGAATAAATTTGTTATTTTTCACTGTTTCAAGCCTATCGAGGGTATTAGAGACAGTTTCGGCGGTTTTTAATGCATAAAGTCTGGCAAAACTCGAAAAAAACATCATAACTTCCTTGATATTAAACGTTTCGCTCTTACTTTGACCTTCGCCAACAATAATATTTCCAAAAATATTCAAAGGAGATTTGTATGAAAGTACATTGTCTGACATAAAAATATAAAATGGCGGATTATTTTCCAGCGTTTGATAAACAAAAGTCTGCAAATCAGTAACTATTTGTTCGTTACCGTAAATACAACGCAAATCGAAGAATATGCTTAATTCAAGCAATGCCTGAGGTTCAGATTCTGTAATCCATTTTTTGAAATAATTCTTCCATTTTTCGAGAGAATTTGTCCATTTCGGATTCATGGCCATAACTTCTCCTTTGCAGTATTTATAGCCAATTTCGTTCAAGTTATCATTAACAAATTCAGCTAATTTCAGAAAATAAGATTTAATATGTTCTTCATCAGAATTTGGCAGTAAATTGTAAACAATTGCATTATCCTGATCAGTTTTCAGAGTCTGTTCCTGTCTGCCTTCGCTACCAAGCGCAAGAAAAGCAAACTCAGTAGGAGGAATACCAAATTTCTCAATCCCAAATTCGAGAATTTTACGAGTAATAGCATCTGAAACCTTAGACATAATGCCGGTAATATTTTTAGCATCTATTCCACTATCAATCAATGCTTTAATTAGAACCGGCAAACGTTTGTGAACAGAAATCAAATCGACTGTATTTTTAGCATTCTGAATATTTTTGAGCAAAAACGAGTAAGATTTAAACTGCAATTGACTGATAATTTCCTGAGAAATCATTCCAACAATTTGTTGATTATTATTTTTAACTGCCAAATGTCTTATATTTTTTTCATCCATCTGCAAAATAGCTTCAAACACAAAAGTATCTTCCGAAATAGAATATACAGGCGCACTCATAATTTCCGAAATTAACGATTCTGTAGTCAATCCTGCAGAAATAACACGCTTATTAAAATCTCTTTCAGTAACAATTCCAAGTATTTTATCATTTTCGGCTGTAACAAAAACAGCACTCGCATTTTGTTTTAACATTATGCCCGAAACTGTTTTTACTGAATCGCTGAAATTACATTTTGGAGCAGGCTCACAAATCAACTTAACCGATTGATTTACAAAGAATTGAGCGGTTTGTAATTCCGCAATTAAATTTTCCTGCTGAGTTTCTCTCGATTTAAAAGAACTAATATCTTCAATTATTCCATCGCAAAAAGCAAATTCTCCTTCTGTGTTTTTGGTTAAAACAGCAGAAACAGAAATCACCGAAAAACTTCCGTCTTCTTTGTGTATTCTTATTGTTTTGTTTTTCAGGGATTTTTGTTCATTAAGCTCTGTAATAAAATCGCGTTTTTCTTCCGAGTCCAAAAACAAATCGAATATATTTTTATCATAAAGTTCAGAAACCTCTTTATAACCCAAAATCCTTGCTGCCTCAAAATTAGCATCAATAAATTGACTTCTTTTGCCGAAAGTAGCTCTAAAAATACCAATATTGAAATTATTGGTGATGCTTTTCAATCTCTCATTTTTTTCTTTTAATTCTTCCTTAATTAAACTTTCTTTTCTTAAATCGTTAATTATCAGAGTTATTCCATGCTTATTTTGTATGTTAAAATTTGAAACATGGACAAGAACATCAATTACCTGACTATAATTAGTTAATATTTTGGTTTCCAGCGACTTTTGCTCTAATTTTAATAAAGAATCAAATTTTAAATCAGGGAAAATTTCTTCAAAACCACAATTTTTAATTTCATCACTTGAATAAGAAAGCAAATCCAGAATAATTTGATTGGAATAAATAATTTTACCGTCTAAAATCATCAAACTGCCTTCGATAGAAGCCTCAACAAGAGTTTTATATTTTTCGCGGGATTCAACAAGCGATTTTTCAGCAGCAGCTCGTTGTTTTTCAATTTTTAAGCTTTGCCAAATAATAACACTAAAAAGCAACACAAAAACAATAAAAATTAAGATTGAAATTTTAATTACATTACTCTTCAAAACAGCAATTTCCTGTTTTACATCTTCTACGTATATTCCTGTTCCGACAATCCAACCCCAAGGTTCGTAGAATTTTACGTAAGAAAGTTTAGGAACAATTTTAGTTGAATCATCTTTCCATTGCCACATATAATCAACATAGCCCGAACCGAAAGATTTGGCAACTTCTACAAATTCAACAAACATTTTTTCGCCGGTATAATCCTCAAAATCAGACAAATCACTACCAATTAAATCGGTTCTGTAAGGATGCATAATCATATTCGGATGTAAATCAGTAATCCAAAAATAATCCATGTTTTCATCACCATATCGAATAACCTGAATTTCAGAAACAGCTCTTTGCTGAGCCTCACTTTCAGTTAAAAGCCCGTTTTTTACATCATTTTCATACTTATTTAGAATGCTCCAATTTGTGTTTGTTAGCTCTTTTATCATTTCCTTTTTCCCTTCAATCTTCTGATTTTCAAGCAATGGAATAAAAATAAAAAACATTGCAAAAACAAATACTGCGACAGTTAATATTGAAGGTAAAATTATCTTGAAAAAAATATTTCTGATATTATTTTGCGAATATATTTTCATAACTTTAATTATTTTTGAAGAATATTCTTGTCGGTTTTAAAACAGTCAGGATAACGATATCTTTTACTTTTCAAAGGAATTGTTCTTAATTCCTTTTTATTAGAATCATAAATAGAAAATCCATTTGCAGAAGTACCATTTGCTATTCCGGGACCAATTATAGATTTGATTTTATCATTTTTAAGCTTAAAACGACCGAAAGAATTAAATTTAACACTTTGATTATCAAAAACAACAGCTCCTTCTTCATGAGTATGACCGGAAATACTTATATTACATTTTTGCCTTTCCATAAACTCAAAATGTTGCTTAAAATCAGCACTTTCGCGATAAAACTCAATCTTGGAACCGCTAACATTAGGATAAATATAGTGACTAAATAATATTTTATCATTTCCGGTATCTAAAATTTCAAATTCATTTAAACCACTAAGAAAATCAGCATCGGAACTTGTTAACAGCGGATTCAATGAATTTTTATCATAATTCCAAATAACATTTTCAAAAAGCATAATTTGATTGTGGTAATCTAAATCGTAAAAATCCGATGGATAAAGAACATCAGCATTAAATTCAGGTAGTTTTTTTATAGAATGTAAATCATGATTTCCTGCAACAACAACATCAAAATTTGACCTAATTAGCTCAATACATTTACTTGCGCTCCTTGTAGTAAAATATCCATAAAAAGGAGCAGAAAACCCAACAATATCGCCCAAGCAAACAAGCTTATCGCATTTCTGTTTTTCAAAAAAAATCAATGCTTCTTTAAGCCTGATAATGTCTTCATGAATATCACTTACAATCCCAATTTTCATAACGTTTAAATTAATCAAATGCTGTAAATTTAAAAAAAATAAACAGTATTTTAATTTTTTTAAAAAAAAGTTGAAAGGATATCTTTATTTTGATTTTTTTTCATATCTTTACAACAAGAATAAAATTGAAATGGAATTATTATACGAAAGTAAATACTATAAAATTGAAATTGATAATACCACAAAACTACTGAAAGTAACCTGGTCAGAAGAATCTAAAAATATGTCAGTAGAGCAAATGAAAGAACAAATTTCTAAAGCTGCATTTTTTATAGAAGAACTCTCCCCAATAGCTTTTCTTGCCAACGCAAAAAAAAGAAATTTTATTTATCCCCCTGAAACCCAACAATGGATTGCCGAAACTTATGGAAAAGCTTGTATAAAAGTCGGCATAAAAAAATTTGCTATCGTAGCCCCTGATGATTTAATAGCAGAATTTTCAACACATCAAACCGCCGAATTTGCAAGTGATATGCCATTAGAAGTAAAGCATTTTAAATCCGAAGAAACAGCTATAAATTGGTTGAACACTTAAGTTAAGAGAGCATTGTTAATTGTGCATTGTGCATTGTTAATTGTGCTTTGTTATTTGTGCTTTGTTATTTGTGCTTTGCTTTGTTCATTGTTAATTGTTAATTGTCGTTAAGTTAGACATCCAAAAAAGTCCCGGCGGGACGACCTGTTTGTAAGTTCCGTCGTAAGTTGGAACTAAAAAGACAACAGACAAAAAAGTGCTATTAGGTACGTCCAGTTTTTTACTTAACTTAACAAAATTAAATCAAGTTAAGCCAAAATTCACGTGTTTCAAATATATTATGACTTCGTCAATGCGAGCAATAGCATGGCAATATCTAACTAATAAAAAACCTCCTCTACATTGAGATTATTTTCAATTCCTTGTTTTCTATAAGGTTAATTGCTAATGAGTTAGCTTTATTTATTGTTTTGTTTTTGCATTTACCTGAAATATATTTATATGCTAATTAATTTTATCACAATATTTATAAATTAAAAATTTAGAAAATCTTTTTTTGCTTTTAATATTTCACGATTGAAACAAATTCATATTACTTTAAAAATTATTGTCCTTAATTTTTTGAAAAATATTTATTTTTAACTACATTTGCATTAAACAGTCTTGTATATGCAGATTATTCATAAGGATAAATACATGGTTATAGAATTTGATGAAGATCGAAAAATCACATTTTCAAAGTGGACAAAAGAGACTAAATCAATGACCAACAAAGAGATGCGTGAAGCAATTGTTATAGCATCGTCATTGATGAAAAAATATAAGCCAAAATATTATCTTGCAAATGAAAGAGACAGATTATTTCCTTATTCCAAAGAAATTCAAAGTTTTGTTGCCGAAACACTAATAAATGCAGGTCTTGAAGTTGGCCTTTTGAAATTTGCAATTATTTCGCCAACAGATATTTTAGTAGAATTCACAACTCACCAAACTGCTGAAATAGCTAAAAATGTTCCGATTGAGGTAAAACATTTTAAATTAGAAGAAACAGCTATTAGTTGGCTAAACGAAGTAACAGAAGATTAGTATTCGTTTCCAGTTTTTTCTTTATTTTTGCAAAAAATAATCTTTTCAATAAAAGAAATGAAAATTAAAATTTTCCCGATATTATTTATTTTTATATTTATAGCACCTTTTTACGGGACGTTTTTATATTTTCATTTTGAAAAGAAAGAACTAAAAAAAGAAATAAAAAAAGAACTAATTACCGGAATAAATAAAAAAGAACTTGTTAAATTTTCTGTTTCGTCAGAAGAAATTCAAACAAAATTTGATTGGAAAACCAAAAACGAATTTTCTTACCAAAATCAATTGTACGACATCGTTTCTACTGACACAAAAAAAGATTCTGTTATATTTTGGTGCTGGAAAGACAACAAAGAAACAAATCTATACGCTCAATTAAACAATATTTTAAGCAAAATAATTGGAGAAAATGCTCAGGACAAAGATAATCAGCAAAAAATAATAAATTTTTATAATTCTTTTTATTTCACTTCTTGTTTTATTTGGAAGGCAGAAATCCACCAAAAAGAATATAAAAACGTTGAATATTCTAAAAATTTCTCCTCTTTAAAAATAGCTCCACTTTATCCTCCTCCAAAATTTAGTTAATTCATACCCAAACATTTTTAGCCAATTTCGAAAAAGGCTATAAATCGATAAAAAACAGAAATAATTAACTAAATTTTTTAAAAATGAAAAAAATATTTTTAATATTTACTTTGCTATTTTCATTCATAATAGTAAACGCACAAGTTATCACAATTCTTAACGAAGAAACCGGCGAACCTCTTGATTTAGTTTCACTATCAAGCAACGAACCAAGAGCGTACTCAACTACAAATTCTAAGGGAGAAGTTGATATTTCGGCATTCAAAGGCGCAGACATTATAAACATCAGACTTATTGGCTTTTCATCAATAAACAAAAGTTTTGCAGAACTTGAAAAAACTCCAAATATTTATTTAGAGCCCGCAAGTATTGACATGGACAAAATTGTGATTTCGGCAAACCGTTCAAATCAGGTTTCATCAGGAGTGCCTTCAAAAATAGAAACACTATCTGCCAAAGACATAGCTTTATTCAACCCGCAAACAGCAGCTGATTTACTGACAATTACAGGAAATGTATTTATTCAAAAAAGTCAACAAGGCGGCGGAAGCCCTATGATTAGAGGGTTTTCGACAAACCGACTTCTTTACACTGTTGACGGAGTACGAATGAATACTGCAATTTTCAGAGCAGGAAACATTCAAAACGTCATTTCTCTTGATCCCTTTGCAATGGAACGCACCGAAGTATTCTTTGGCCCCGGTTCTGTAATTTATGGTAGCGATGCCATTGGAGGAGTTATGAGTTTTCAAACACTCGTAGCAGAACTTTCGGCAACAGACGATGCTTTTGTTACCGGAAACGCAGTCACCAGATATTCTTCTGCAAATAACGAAAAAACAGTTCATTTTGATGTTAATTTAGGCTGGAAAAAATTTGCGATGTTAACAAGCATTAGTTCAAACGATTACGGAGATTTAAAAATGGGAACAAACGGACCGGAAGAATATCTTTGTCCGTACTTTGTTACTCGTCAGGACAGTACAGATATTGTTAATACTAATCCAAATCCACTTGTACAAACTCCATCTGGATACACACAAATGAACATGATGCAAAAATTCAGATTTAAACCAAATCAAAACTGGGATTTCCAATACGGTTTTCATTATTCCGAAACATCTGATTATTCAAGATACGACAGACACATTAGATATAAAAACGGATTGCCAAGATATGGCGAATGGTATTACGGACCGCAAAAATGGATGATGAACAATTTAAACATCACAAACAATAGTAATATTTTTTTATATGACCAGATGACTTTTCGGGTGGCTCAACAGTATTTTGAAGAAAGCAGAATTAGTAGAGATATCAATAAAGACGCAAGAGAAACTCGCATAGAAAAAGTAGATGCTTATTCTGTTAATCTTGATTTAACAAAATCACTTGGGAAAAAGAATACATTTTTTTATGGTGGCGAATATGTTCAAAACCTTGTTAAATCAACAGGAATTGATACCGATATTTCAACCGAAGAAAGTGTTCCGGGAGCTTCTCGTTATCCTCAATCAACCTGGCAATCTTATGGAATATATTTAACTGACAAATTTGAAGTTTCAAAAAAATTCACAATTCAAGCAGGCGCAAGATATAGTGGATATATACTTGATTCTGAATTTGACACAACTTTTTATCCATTTCCATTTACAACAGCAAACATTAATGACGGAAAATTAACCGGAAGTCTTGGATTTGTTGTGAGACCAACAGAAAAATGGATTATCAGCATGAATGCTTCAACAGGTTATCGTTCGCCAAATGTTGATGATGTCGGTAAAGTTTTTGATTCTGAACCTGGTTCGGTAGTTGTACCAAATCCAAATTTACAAGCAGAATATGCTTACAGTGCCGATTTGGGCATTGCAAAAATGTTTGGAGATGTTGTAAAAATTGACTTGACAGGATATTATACAATACTTGAAAACGCCTTAGTAAGAAGAGATTACACATTAAACGGACTTGACAGTATAACGTACGATGGAGAAATGAGTAAAGTGCAGGCAATTCAAAATGCTGCACAAGCCACAGTTTATGGCGTTCAGGCAGGTTTGGATATTAAATTACCGGCAGGTTTTGGTCTAAGTTCAGATTTTAACTGGCAAAAAGGCGAAGAAGAATTAGACGATGGTTCTGTAAGTCCTTCACGCCATGCTCCTCCTTGGTACGGCGTTTCAAGATTAACATATAACGCAAACCGATTAAGTATGCAGTTCTACGCAGATTACAGCGGAGAAGTTACTTTTGAAAATATGCCGGAAGACGAAAAAGGAAAAGATTATATGTATGCAATTGATGTAGATGGAAATCCTTATTCTCCTAGTTGGTACACAGTAAACTTCAAGGCAATGTACCGAATGACAGATAATTTTACAGTTTCGGCAGGTATAGAAAATATTACTGACCAACGTTACCGTCCATACAGTTCAGGAATTGTTGCTCCGGGTAGAAATCTGATTTTCTCGCTAAGAGCTAAGTTTTAATTTTTAAAAAACAGGAATTGTAATTAAACAGTTCCTGTTTTTTTTATTTTAGAATGCTGTATTTCTCAATTTAATTATTTTTCTTTTCTTGTTTTAAAATTCTTTTAACTCTTTTTGAACAAATGTTTTTAGTTCTTCTTTCGAAGGTAGTGCAAATTGATATTTAGAAACAAACATTTGTTTGTCTGTTACTGCATATTCTACTATTGTTTCGCCTTTATCTGTGCAAAGTAAAATGCCTATGGGTTCTTTATCATCAGCTTGCATTTCGTTTTTGCGATAATAATTCAAATAAACAGTCATTTGTGCAGCATCGGCATATTCAAATTTCCTGCTTTTTAATTCAATTAAAACATTACATTTTAATACTTTATGATAAAAGACTAAATCAATATAAAAATGTTTATCGTCAATTGTAATCCGTTTTTGCCTTGCTTCAAAACAAAAACCTTTTCCGAGTTCCAACAAAAACGATTGTAAATGATTAAGTAAAGTATTTTCTAAATCATTTTCTTTGAAAACATCGGTTTGCTTTAAGCCCAAAAATTCAAAGATATAAGGGTCTCGGATTATTTCTTCGGGCAAATATTGTGCTGCTTGATTATTAGCAAGTTCTATTACTTTATTTTTGTTTTTTGATAAACCCGTCCGCTCAAATAATAAACTTCCTATTTGGCGTTCAAGTTCGCGTACACCCAATTCCCTTTCATGCATTCTATTTCATAGAATACTCTTTTTAAGCTATCATCTATTTTGCAAAGTTGCTCAAAATGAGAATATGACACTTTTATTAGTAATATATTAACATCTATGCCCTTAAATTCTTTTTCGTCTACATTTAAATCCGACAAAACATTCTTTGTTTTGAATTCGGAGGACAGTGTCCTCCAAATTGAATTTGTGTCAGATTTGGAGGTCACTGTCCTCCAAATTTGCGGATAAGTTAAATAAAATCTTCTTTAATTCTGTAATTCTCTGCCAGATACAGCTTTTAATTTCTTTACTTTTAATTTCTTCGATAAATCTGACAATAATTTTTTTCCTTATTCTGCTTTTTCTTCGCCATTTTGATCAAATTCGACAATGTAAAAACCGAACAGCCAATTTCGTATAGTTAAGCTTTGATTAATTGCATTATATGCAACTTGCTTCAAATCTTTATCGGTCTGAGTAAATATATTTATTAATTGTGAAAAATCCATGTTATATAAATTCAAATATTAAATATTCATAACTTTTTTAAAAATACACAAAGCACAAAACAATTTTTGTGATTGTTTGAATGCCAAAATTAATTATTTTTCACAAAAAATAAAACATCAAAAATTAAAATTGATAAAATAATAACAGAAGTAGTAAATTAAAAACAAAACGTGTTAGAAAACTCTAACACGTTTTAAAACAACTATTTAGCAACCATTTCAAATTTATTATTATCAGGATAAGTGTCGGGAATATATTCATTTCCCAACTCAACTGATACTACTTTTTTGCTAACTTTTTCTTTTACTACTAATTTATCGGAATCTTTCCAAACTTCAGAAGAATACTCAAAAGCATCGTTTGTTCCGTCTTCGTAAAAAACTTTCAAACTGACAGTTACAGGTAAATTTCCAAATTTATCAATAGTTACTGTCAAAACATTTTTTTCAAATTTTGCATCTGTAATTGCTAAATCAGCATAACCAAACTCAAAAAACCAAGGCTCCCAAAACCATTTTAAGTCCATTTTTGTAACGTCTTCAACTGTGTAAAAAAAGTCGTATCCGGTAGGATGTTTTCCATGCCAGCGAGCAATAAATTCCTGCATTACAGTTTTGAATAAATCATCTCCAATCAATTGTTTCAACGCAAAAAACGCATTTGCAGAACGAGAATATGCCTGAAAAGTATAGCTGTAACCAGACAAAGCATAAGAAGGATTCATCAACGGAACTTCAAAAGAACGTGCGGCATACATACTGAAACCTTTAACCATACCTATAAGCGCATCATCATTTCCTAAAATCTGAGACTCAACATATTTAGGCAAAAAAGTAACTAAACCTTCGTCTAACCAAGCAGTTTTGTGCTCATTGGTTCCAACGTAAAACGGAAAATAAGTATGAGAAACCTCGTGTGCAGTTGCAAAAACTGTTGTTTCGTATTTATCAAATTCCTGATCATTTACCATCATTGGAAATTCCATTCCACTTGGACCACCACTAAAAACGGTCATTTTGGGAAACGGAAATTCGACACCAAGTACTTCATTACTAATTATATCAATAGTTTTCTGAGCAATTTCAGCCACCTTGTCAAAATCTATTGCTCCTTTTTGGTAAACAGAACTTACAAAAACACGTTCTTTTGAACCTTTTATTGACGGCACAGAAGTGGCATCCCACAAACAATGATTACTTGTAGCAAAAGCAAAATCAGTTACATTTTCGGCTTTAAAATGCCAAATATGATAGTCTGCCGTTTTAGTAATTTGTTCTTTCAAATCGTCTTCTGCAATAATTTTTACAATTTCATCGCTCATTTTGGCAGCTTCAATTCTTTTAAGGTATTTTTCTTTAAAAAGTTGTTCGCTATTTTGCAAAATGCCGGTAGCCCACACAACCTGATCACCCGGAACTTTAATTTTCACATCAAAATTCCCAAAATCGTTGTAAAATTCCTGAGAACCGAAAAAACTTTGATAATACCAATGATATACATCGTCAAAAACAGCAACTTGAGGATACCAATAAGCTACAAAAAAAGTTGATTCATCGTAAGTTCCATATCTATTTACAGGATATTTAGGCATAGAAAACTCCCATTCAACCACAATTTCTACTGAATTTCCTGCAGTAATTGGTTTTGAAAGTCCATAGAACCTGCTTGTTCCCATAATATTATTCTCGGTTATTTCAATTGTTTCTCCATCAATTACAGCAGAAATTGATTTAACCTTTACTCCGTCATGCAAATCTTCTGGCGAACATTCCATATTTCTTTCTGCACCTTTTTTGTAATAATCCTGATAAAATCTTACCACAATATTTCTTAAATTAATTGTACTATTATTAAAATATTCAATCGTTTCCACGCCTGAAACAATTCCTGTTTCGGGAATCAATTCTACTTCTATTTCATAATTTGATTGATTTTGAAAATAATTAATTCCGGGGTTACCATCTTTTGAACGATATTCATTTTCAAAGGCTTGCCTGATTTCCTGAGTGTAAAACAAATTTGACTGGGCTGAAATATTAAAACCACAAAAAATCAAAATAGCAATAAATAAACATTTTCTTTCCATAACAATAGTATTAAGGTTAATAATTAAATTTTCTTAATAAAGTTCAAACTTTGAAATATGACGGATAGCAATAAATTTTGTTACAAAAAAAATGAATTTACAATTTTATGAATTAGTCATAAAAAGCTATATTTGTAAAAAATAATGAAATGTTACCAGGTTCAACTTACATATATGAATGTCCAAATTGCCAGAACAAAATTGCAAATGGTTCTTTAATGTCTGGAAATACTTTTGGAGCAATTCACTACTCAGATGGTTTTATGCATGCCCCAATGTTGCCGGAATTTACTGCAATTACAAAATGCAAAAAATGCGACACAATTTTTTGGCTTAAAAACAATAGTGAAATTACAGAATTAAAGCCATTTGCTGATACAAACTCTAATTTTGACGATGTTCAAAATGCTGAATTTTTAAACATCGAAGAATATAATCTTGCATTAGAGCAAAAGATTTATTCATCTACCGAAGAAGAAATGTATTTAAGGCAACATTTGCTTTGGTCAATCAATTCAACAGAAAGAGGAAAGAACAAAATTATTCCAAATTTCAAATACAAGAAAATCAAACAGAAAAACACTGAAAAATTATTAGAAATACTAGATTTAAACATACCCGAACAAAGAATTTTAGTGGCAGAATTGCATCGTAATTCCGGAAATTTTGAGAAATGTATGGAAGTTTTAGATAATTTGGAAGGATTTGAAAAAATAAAAAATCAATTCAAAATTGAGTGCGAAAAGAAAAACACAAAAGTTTTTCAGCTCACAAACAAATAAAAAAAACATCTTGCAAAAAGAATTCTGCAAGATGTATGAAATATTTATGCCTCAGCATTAAGTTCAACTATTTTTAGTATCACTTCAACAGCTTTTTGCATTGATTCAAGTGGAATAAATTCAAACCTACCATGGAAATTATGCCCGCCGGCAAAAATATTTGGTGTTGGCAATCCCATATACGATAATCTGGAACCATCTGTTCCGCCTCTAATCGCCTTAATATTAGGCTCTACCCCAACCTCTTCCATTGCTTTTTGTGCGAGGTTTACAACAAACATTTTAGGTTCAATTTTTTCGCGCATATTATAATATTGGTCAGACAAATCTATTTTCACTAAATCGCGACCATATTTTTTATTCAAAAATTTTGCAAGTTCTAACATAACAAGCTTTCTTTTCTCAAATTTAATTCTATCGTGATCTCGAATAATGTAGTGCATTTTTGTTTTTTCTATCTCCCCTTTAATGCTCAATAAATGATAAAAACCTTCATATTTTTCGGTATGTTCAGGTCTGTCAAACGAAGGAAGCATTGAATTAAATTCCATTGCAATATGTTGCGAATTTATCATCTGATTTTTGGCTGTTCCAGGGTGTACATTCCTGCCATGAATCGTAATTTTGGCTTCGGCTGCGTTAAAATTCTCAAATTCGAGTTCACCTAACGGACCGCCGTCAAGAGTATAAGCAAAATCAGCAGCAAAATGATTAAGGTCAAAAAAATCAGGACCACGACCAATTTCCTCATCAGGATTAAATCCAATTTTAACAGTTCCGTGCTTAATTTCAGGATTTTTCATTAAAATATCAGCCATTGTCATAATTTCAGCAACACCGGCTTTATCATCAGCTCCCAAAAGAGTTGTTCCATCAGTAGTTATAAGAGTATTTCCAACATATTTTTTCAAATCCGGGAAATCATCGGTAGAAAGAATAATGTTTTCCTGACCATTTAAAATGATATCCTTACCATTATAATTTGTAATTATCTGAGGATTAACATTTTCACCCGAAAAATCAGGAGCCGTATCAACATGGGCTATAAACCCAATTGTTGGCACTTTTTTATCTATATTTGAAGGAATTGTAGCGGTAACATAACATTTATCATCAACTTTAGCATCGGTTATTCCCATATTTTTTAGCTCTTCAACTAACAAATCTGCCAAAACAAATTGTTTCTCTGTTGATGGAATAGTCTTAGACTCAGAATCAGATTGAGTATCTATTTTTACATATCTGAGTAGCCTTTCAAGTAATTCGTTCATTTTTTGAAATTTTATTTTGCGGGTAAAAGTAAAAAAAAATATGAATTCAAAAATAAAACTGAAAAAAATCATCATCTAAGTATTTATAAAACAGTTTTCACATATTAAACTGATTTACAATTGATTAACAACAAAAAATAATTATTATACCACAAACTATAATTATCAAATTTAGAGAATTATAATTTTTTTCTAATTTAGATGCGAAATTTATTTTAAATATTTAAAAACATAAATATGCAAAAGCTATTATTATTAGGAGACGAAGCAGTAGCTCAAGGAGCACTCGACGGTGGAATGTCGGGAATTTATGCTTATCCGGGCACACCTTCGACAGAAATAACTGAATACGTTCAGGAAAATAAATATGCAAAAGAAAAAGGTATTCACAGAGATTGGTCTGCAAACGAAAAAACAGCGGTAGAATCAGCAATTGGAATGTCTTACGCAGGAAAAAGAGCAATGGCATGTATGAAACACGTTGGATTAAACGTTGCTGCCGATGCATTTGTAAATTCAGCCATAACAGGCGCAAATGGAGGTTTGGTTATTACTGTGGCTGACGACCCATCAATGCACTCTTCTCAAAATGAGCAAGATTCACGGTTTTTCGGTCAATTTGCTCAAATTCCGATGTTTGAACCTTGTGATCAGCAAGAAGCCTACGACATGGCATACAAATCATTTGAACTTTCTGAAAAATTCAGATTACCAATTTTAATGAGAATTGTAACTCGTTTGGCACATTCCAGAGCAGGAGTTGAAAGAAAAGAGCAAAAACAACAAAATGAAGTAAAACTTCCGTCGGATCCACGTCAATTTGTTCTTCTTCCTTCGATTGCAAAACAAAGCTACAAAAATCTTATTTCCATTCAAGACAAACTAATCCACGACTCAGAAAATTCAGAATTTAACAAGTATATTGATGCAAATGACAAAAAACTTGGAATTATTGTAAGTGGAATAGCATACAATTATTTGATGGAAAATTTTGAAGACAGAAATGTTCCACATCCGGTGCTAAAAATTGGTCAATACCCTTTGCCAAAGGCACATATTGAAAAAATGTTTAAAGAATGTGATAAAATTGTGATTCTTGAAGAAGGTTATCCAATTATTGAAGACCAATTAGCAGGATTTTTATGCAATGAAAAAATTCTTGGAAGAAGAAGCGGAACAGTTCCTCGTGATGGAGAACTTAATCCAAACATTGTTGCAAAAGCATTAGGTTTAAAACAACCCGAATTAAATGCTTTACCTGAAAACATAAAAGGAAGACCACCTCAATTTTGTGACGGTTGCGGTCATATTGACATGTACAACGCTTTAAATGAGGCACTTTCAGAATACGGAACAGGAAGAGTTCTTTCTGACATTGGATGTTACACAATGGGAGCTTTACCTCCTTTTAGTGCAATTAATTCATGTGTTGACATGGGTGCATCAATAACAATGGCAAAAGGAGCAGCAGACGCAGGATTAGTTCCATCGGTTGCAGTAATTGGAGACTCTACTTTTACTCATTCCGGAATGACCGGACTTTTGGACGCAGTTATTGAAAACACTCCTATCGTTGTTTGTATTGCAGATAACTCATTTACAGCTATGACAGGCGGTCAAAAATCACACGCCGAAGACAAAATCGACAACATAGTCAAAGGAATTGGTGTTCCACCTGAACACATTCGGGTTCTTAATCCAATGAAAAAACATCACGAAGAAATGGTTAATGTTCTTAAAGAAGAATTAGCATACAAAGGCGTTTCGGTTGTTATTTTCCGTAGAGTTTGTATAACTCACTATGCTTCGATGATGAAAAAGAAAAGAGCTGAGAAAAAATAGTTGAAAGTCAAAAGTTGTAAGTTAAACGTTGTATTATATTGCAAACAATTTAGCTTTCTAAACTTTTAACTTTATAAACTTTTAACTCTATGACTTTATAAACTTTATAAACTTGTTTAAAATGAAAAAAGATATAATATTATCCGGTGTTGGAGGACAGGGCATAATATCAATTGCTTCGATAATTGGATATACTGCTTTGCAAAAAAACCTGCACCTGAAACAATCAGAAGTTCACGGAATGAGCCAAAGAGGTGGCGCCGTAATGTCAAATTTACGTATTTCGGACAAACCTATTGCTTCGGATTTAATTCCTTTCGGAAAAGCTGACGTGATAATTAGTGTAGAACCAATGGAATGTTTGCGTTATTTACCTTATTTGTCACCCGACGGATGGTTGATAACAAACCTGAAACCATTTGTAAATATACCGAATTATCCTGAAATGGAAGCTATTTTAGCAGAGATAAAAAAGGTTAAAAACCATGTTATTTTGAACGCTGATGATATAGCAGCAGAAATAAAAGCAAAACGTTCAATGAACACAGTTATGCTTGGAGCTGCGGCACCATTTTTAGGTTTTACAACCGAAGATTTTGAAATTGGAATAAGAGGAATATTCGGGGGCAAAGGAGAAGAAATTGTACAACAAAACATTGATGCTCTAAACGCCGGCTTAAAAGAAGCCGAAAAATTTTACAAATAATATTCAACTAAAACCGACTCGAATGAGTCGGTTTTTTACATATTTTGTAATATGCAAATAAATCTTTTCCTGATAATTAGTTTGTTTTTTCTAATTATTTGCTGTTCTGTAGACAAAAAAGAACAACTAGATAAAAAGAATACCGATACAACAGTTAACGTTCTTACCAGAATTGATTCCGTTAATAGTATTTTAGACGAAAACTCAGATTTTATAGCAGATGGATTTGATTTTCCTGTTGAAAAACCTAACCCAAATGGTTATTATAATTCTCAGAAATTTGGCATTAATTTTCATTTAGGAGAAGATTGGAATTCTACAGAAGGCGGAAATTCCGACTTAGGTGACCCAATTTATTCTATTGGAAACGGTTATGTGAATTTCGCGAAAGATATTGGTGTTGGTTGGGGAAATGTTGTTAGAATTTGGCATAAAACAAGCAATGGTAAAATAATAGAGTCACTTTATGCTCATTGTGATTCAATTTTAGTAAAAAAAGGCGACTTTGTTCAAAAGGGACAACAAATAGCAACAATTGGCACAGCAAATGGAAGATATATTGCTCATCTGCATTTTGAAATAAGAGATAATGTTAACTTATCAATTGGAGAAGGATATTCAACGAACCCAAAAGGGTACCTAAATCCAACTTCGTTTATTAACAAAAACAGATAGGTTGAATAAAGCCATTCGCACCCCTCTCCTCTAAGTCTTCCTTCAAGAGATCCCTTTCGGGACAGGCTTGGAGGAACTGCTAAAAAGAGTTTGCAACTCGTCATTGTTTTGAAAAAACAAAAAATCATGCTAAAAAAAAGATAATTTAAAACTTTTATATTTTATTTGTTCAATTTTATGTTTAATCCAAAAGTAAGTCCGTAAGAATAATATTTTCGTTTAATTCCCAAAACTGTAATTTGTTCATTTAAAGGAATGCGAACATAAAAACCAAATTTTCCGCTTAACCGTTTTGATATTTTATATTCGCCTGAAATTGCGGTGTATGACCAAAAACTGACTTTTGAAAACATTCCACTAACAACTCCTTCGTCTCTTGGAAGGATTATTATGTAATTTTGATAAATCGGAAATCCGGCAATTATTCCAACATTAAAATTAAATTTCCAATTACCTGTTTTATAATGATAGCCAAAAATAACGGGAAATTCAATAAATCTAATTTTGTTAACTCTTTCGTTAGAATTGTTGTTAAAAGTTGTGTCGTAACGATTTGAAAATAAGGTATCGTATTGATAAATCGGATTTGAGTCGTAATAAGGCGTCCAAACTGTATCTCCAATTAGTAAAGAATCTAAATTTAAGTACCAAAAAGTATCTACTTCCCAATGTGTATTTACAATTATATCAGTTAAAATTGTGGTGTCAACTGTATTCCAGTTGTTTTGGAAGTCAAAAAATTCGTAAAAAGTTGTTAATCTGACTCCTGTTGAATAATTAATATATCTATTTTCTAAAATCAAATCGAAGCCGTAATGATTTGAAAACCAATTGTTTGTTGTTGTGTCGAGAAATTGATTTTCTGATGAGTTTTTAGTTGAAAAAAGTCCAACTTCAAAAACCGGTCGAAAATGAGAATAAGTAATATTTTGTTTTTTGATTGGAGAAATTGGAGTAGGCGGCACAGCCCAAGGGTCAAATATTTTTTTTGTTGAATCAGGTTTTAATATTTCTAATTTTGAAGTGTCTTTGTCTATTGTAACGGTCAAATGCATTGTTTTTACAATAAATAAAGTGTCGTTTCGCCAAAGAGAATCGAGTGTATATGTAGTGTCAACCTTGTTTTGAGAAAAAACAGAAGTTGCAAATAAGAACAATATCAACGTTAAAACATATCTTTTCACTATTCGGATTTTTGTTCCAAAGATACAATTTTTTATATTTTTATTAAAAGTGATATTTGATGTTGTTTTTGAAAAAGGTGGTTTCTCAAAATTGTTCACTTATTCTATTCATTGCTTTTTCAATAATGCTTCTGGGAGTTGGCAAACAAATTCTTTGAAATAATGAACATTTTTCGCCAAATGCTTTTCCATCTTGCAAAATTACGTTTGCATCGGTGTAAATACGTTTGTGAATTTCTTCTTCGGGTAAGTTATAATCGCTGAAATCGAGCCATGCAAGATACGTTCCTTCGGGTCTTCTATATTTTACTTTCGGCATTTTTTCAGTCAAAAACTTTTCCAGAAAATCGAAATTTTCATCAAGATATTCGTTTAATTGTTCAAGCCATTCTTCGCCTTCGTTATAAGCTGATATAAGCGCATTTATCTCAAAAGGAGAAGGTGATTTCATGCCGAGTTCTTTTTGAAATTGAGCTCTAAGTAATCTGTTTTTTATTATGATATTTGAACAATGTAAACCTGCTAAATTAAATGTTTTGTTAATTGCTGTACACACTACAACATTCTGTAAATCAGAAACATCTGCTATCGGGAAGAAAGTTTCGTTTGTTCTAATCAAGTCGCTGTGAATTTCATCTGAAACAAGAATAACATTATTATTTTCGCAAATTTCAGCCACTTTTTTTAGTTCTTGTTTTGTCCATATTCTTCCAACCGGATTATGCGGACTGCAAAAAAACATCAAAGTAGTTTTTTCGTCTTTTGCTTTTTCTTCTAAATCATTAAAATCTATTGTGTAAAAACCATTATCGTTTAAAAGTTCGTTATTTACCACTGTTCTTCCATTATCTACAACTGTTTTGTAAAACGGAGCATAAACAGGCTGTTGAATAATTACTTTTTCGTCGGGTTTTGTAAAAGCTCTAATTGCCATAATAAGGGCGTGTACAGTTCCGGGGCAATATATAATTTGATTATCTTCAATTTCCCAATTTTGTCGTCTTTTAAACCAGTTTTTCAAAGCAGAATAATACTCCGAACTAGTCATTTGTGTAGTATAGCCAAACATTTGCTGGTCAACAGTTTTTCTCAACGCATCAAGAACGGGTTGTGGACATTCAAAATCCATATCTGCCACAAAAAGCGGAATTGTTTCGTCATTAAATTTATCAGCGTACCCAATTTTTACGAGTATTTCGCCTGCGTCCCATTTAAAAGAATTTGTTCCTTTTCGGTTTATTATTTTGTCAAAATTGTATTTCATATTATAGCTATTTTTTTAAGCAATTAATTCAAATTTATGAATTTTAAAACAATTTACTATATCTATTCCGGATTTTCATATAAATTTGTTTTTATAAGACAACCAACTTTGTACTACTCCGAAGAATAAGGAATCTCTTACTTGTTATAAACCAATCGCAGTCTAGACTCCTCCTACCGTCGGAGTGACAAACAGGATAATTTGTTTAGATATTTAAGCAAAAATATTTTGGTTTAGGACTCCCGTGACAACAAAATATTCACTAGTAAAGATATTATTTCGTAATCTAACTTTGTGAAGTAGAATTTTTAAAAAGATAATTGAATTCTCGACAAAACTCGTCAAATTATTTGTTTTTTCAAAGTGTTAATAAAATTCGGAATGCAAACATCACTGTAACGCATAAAAATATTTGGTTCAATCAATTCAAGTTCCATTAAATGAGGAGAATTATTGTAATTAACAAAATCTACTCTTGCGTAAATTGGTTCTATAGGCACAAGTTTAATAGCTTTTTCTGCAATATTTATTTCGTAAGAATCAGGCAAAAAAGGTTCTACGCTACCGCCATAAGCATCTTGAACTCGATATTCTCCTTTTTTTGGGATTTTTTGAACTGCGTGAGAGAATTTTCCGTCGAAAAAAAGCAAAGAAGCTTCTCCCGAATAAATAGATTCAACAAATGGCTGAATTAAAACGTCATTGTTTTCAAGTAATTCGTTTGCGTGCAAAATTGCATCTTTTGAGTTGATATTTGTTTTTAAAGCACCTATTGCACCAAGAGAAATTGCCGGTTTTACAACTATTTTGTCAAATTCTATGGTTTCAAGCCATTTTTTGTCAATTTTAGTTCTTTTTCTAATCAATTTTGTAGGAACAATTGGAATTCCGCTTTTTTCAAGCTCAAAAAGATATTCTTTGTGAATATTCCAAAGTACAATTTTTGTGGAATTGATTAGTTTGGTTTGAGATTCAATGAGTTTAAGTTTATCAATAAATTTCGGAAAATTAAGATGATAATTCCAGGTTGTTCGTATCACAACTAAATCATAATCAGACCAGTCTCTATTATCACTCCAGGGAATAATTTCCGCTTCAATTGTTAATTTTTTCAACTCATCTACCAAAATATGAGTTTCAAAGTCGGGGTAAGACATTTTTACGCCCGTTAGAAAAGCAATTTTTTTCATGTTTATTTGAATTCAAATCCCATTAAAAGCATGTCGTCGGTTTGAGGCGCCATTCCTTTCCATTCTAATATGTCATTTTTTAACACATTATAAACATCGTCCATTTTAAAATTAATGCTATTTGTCAGAAATTCGCGTAATTTTTTTGATGAATATTTAGCTCTGGAATCTCCATTTTTGAATTGATCTTGAATACCGTCACTAAACATGTATATTCTGTCTTTGGAATCAAATTCCAATTCCAGAAACTTAAATTCACAGGTTTTTTTAATTTGATAACCACCAATAGGCATAAAATTTCCTTTATGAATAGTTAATTCACTGTTTTTAATCATAACCAATGGTCTGCCGGCTCCTGTAAATTGAATGATTTTTTTTGAAAAGTCTATTCTGCATAAACCAATTTCCATTCCATCTAAACTTCTACCTTGTTTGTTATTTTTGTTCAAAAGTTGAATAACTCTTGAATTAAGTTCCTGTAATATAGCAGCTGTATTTTCAGCACCGGAGTCAATAATATTTTTTAAATTTGAGTGTCCAAGAAACGAAAGAAATGCTCCGGGAACGCCATGTCCGGTACAATCTACAGCAGCAATATAAACATATTCATTATGAACGTAAAACCATGGAAAATCGCCACTAACTTTTTCGCGGGGTTTGTGGAAAATAAAGAAATGATCAAAGTATTTAGAAACAACTTCTTTTTCGGGGAATATAGCAGATTGTATTCTTTCAGCGTAATTCAGGCTGTCGCGGATTTTGTTTTGTTGTTGAATAATTTTTCTTTCGGCACGTTTTATTTCAGTAATATCAGTTTCGATAAGCACAAATTTTTCTATAATATTTTTTTCGTTTAAGACCGGACTAATATTAGATTGCATCCAAAGTTTTTCGCCATGTTTTGTTTCAGAAGCAGTATAAAAAATAATAGATTTTTTCTTCATTATACAATCTTGCAAAACTCTGTTTATGTCATCAGTTTGACTTTGTTGAGGAAGAGTTTTGCCATATTTTTTTATATATTCTTCCATTGAATAACCAAAAACCTCAACAAATGCTTTATTTGTCCATTCCAATTCCAATTTTGCATTGTAAATAAGCACTGAATTGCTTGTTTCGCTAGCAACAACCGATAATTTTGCTAATTCTTTATTTTTTTGAGCAAGTTTTTCTTCAATTTCTTTTCGTTCTAAAACTTTAATTTGAGTATCATAAGCTCGCTCGACAACTGGAACTAAATTTTCAACTAATCCGTAGGTTTTGGATAGAAAGTCCATTGCGCCGGTTTGCATTGCTTCAACAACTCGTTCTATGGTGTTATCTGAGCTAAGAAAAATAAAAGGATAGTCTTTTTGTTGTTGTTTAAGATTTTTAAGCAGTTCAAATCCGTTTCCTTGATTTAATTGATAGCTAATAATAACAACTTTTGTAAGATCTTCGTTATTTTGAAGATATTCACAAGCAGGATTTTGTTCGTAAAATTTTTTAACATTAAATTTATTGGGGTCTAATAATGATTCTATATAACTCGATTGAATTTTATTTCCGTTAACGAGTACAATATCTATTTCTTTTTTAGTAATTTCTTTCATTGCTTGAGAATTAAATTGTTGCAATATAATCTGCTATTTGATTCAAATTCATAACTTTATTTACACCACCGGAATTTATCGCTTCTTTTGGCATTCCAAAAACCACACTTGATTCTTCATCTTGAGCAATTGTAAAAGCACCTCTTTCTTTCATTTCAAGCATTCCTTTTGCTCCATCATTACCCATTCCGGTCAGTATAATTCCTATTGCATTTTTGCCTGCATATCTTGCAGCTGATCGGAAAAGTACATCAACGGAAGGTCGGTGACGATTTACTAATGGTCCATCTTTTACCTCTACAAAATAGTTTGAGCCATTTCTTTTTAGAAGTAAATGTTTGTTGCCGGGAGCTATAAGTGCAGTTCCTTTTAAAACCGAATCTCCATTTTTTGCTTCTTTTACTTTTATTTTACATATTTCGTTTAGTCTTTTTGCAAAAGAAGTTGTAAATGTTTCAGGCATGTGTTGAACTATAACTATTCCGTGAGTATTAAAATGCAATTTGCACAAAACTTCAGATATCGCCTGAGTACCACCTGTTGATGCTCCAATAACAATTATTTTTTCGGTTTCAATTTCAGTCTTCTGATGTTTTCCTATAGATAAAATAACATCAGCTGTATTTTTGGGTTTTACCTCATAGTTATATTCGAGTGAAGATTTAATTTTTTTTAGCGAAGCCATTGAAGCTGCAATTATTGCATCAGTAATTCTAACTTTTGATTCTCTGTAAAATTCTTTAGTACTTAATTTTGGCTTTGTTATTATTTCAACAGCACCAAGTTGAAGAGCTCTAATTGCTATATTGCTTCCTTCTGTGGTTAAACTGGAAATAACCACAACGGGAATAGGGTGTTGAGACATTATTTTTTCAAGAAAAGTAATACCGTCCATTCTGGGCATTTCAATATCAAGAGTTATAACGTCCGGGATAATAGTTTTTATTTTTTTTGCAGCAAAAATTGGATCAGAAGCAGTAGCAACTACTTCCAAATTAGGGTCAGAATTGATTATTTCGCTAAGAGTTTGTCTTGCGACCGCCGAATCATCTATTACGAGAACTTTTATTTTTTTCAAAATATTATAATTAAAAAGGTGCAAAATTTACAACTATTCCGGATTAACAAAAGTTTTATCTATTATTTTCATTAATACTTCTCCGGTGTTTGTGTTGAATAATATTTTTCGACCATTAATTCCACCAATACTTTCAGCAGTGACGTTTATATTATATTGCTGTAAAAGATCGAAAGCAATTTCAGAATTCTTTTTTCCGATATTAAAAAGGCTATCGTCGCTTGTATTTAGTACTTTTGCTCCGCCAAAAACTTTTGCTACTAAGTTTTTTGAAGAAGACCCGTTTTTAAGCATTTCTTCAATTAGAATTTCAATAGCAACATTCCCGAATTTTGGAGTTCTAAGTCCCTGAACTTTCCACAACGGCAACAAGTAATGATTCATTCCACCGAATCTAAGCTTTATATCCCACAAACACACAGCAACGCATGAACCAAGTATAGTCATTATGTTGGAAGGTTCTTTGAAAACCACCAATTGTCCGGGATATAAAAAAAATGTTTTTTTGTCGTTTTCCATTGTTAAAATACTTCCATATCGTCATCAAAAAAAAATTCGTTGCCGTTTGCTGAAAAATTTTCAATTTCATTGTTAATAGTATTCAGTTGAATACTGAAGAAAACTTCTACTCCGTTTTCGTGGTCTATAAACTTAATATCACCACCAAGAACCTCTATTATTTGTTTTGAAACCGAAAGACCTAAGCCGGAACCTTTATTCTCTGAATTTATAGAGTTGTTGATTCTGTAAAAGCGCTCAAAAACTTTATCTGTCAATTCAGGGCTAATTCCAACTCCAAAATCTCTTATTGAAATCTGCAAAGTGTCGCTGAAAATTATATTCTTAATTATTATTTTATCGTTATTATTGCTGTATCTAATGCTGTTGCTCAAAATATTTGTAATTATTACTCTAAATTTTTCTGCATCAGTTGAAATATTGTCATGAAGTTTCTCTTTTTTTATTTCAATTTTAACATCAATATTTTTAGTTTTTAATTGATGATCAAAATCAGTAATTACTCCTTTGTACAATTCCGATAAACTAAAAGTAGTATTTTCAACTGTAAATTTTCCCGATTCAAATTTAGCTGCAAAAAACACATTTCTGAGTTGAAAATCAATGTCAAAAGCTTCCTGAAAAATTAGCCTTGAAAACTTTTTTATTTTTTCGCTGTCTTCAACATC
Organism: Bacteroidales bacterium; assembly: GCA_016938685.1. GTDB lineage: Bacteria > Bacteroidota > Bacteroidia > Bacteroidales > JAFGUD01 > JAFGUD01. The sequence continues at coordinate 25,082 of JAFGUD010000335.1, forward strand.
AGATTGATATAAAAACCTTGTTAATGCTAAAAGCGAGGCAACGGGATTAACCAATTCATTTGTTACATTTGAAATAAAATGGCTTTTGAAAATCTCAGAATCTTCGAGTTTTTGATTTACCTCCATAATTTCATTTTTCAAATGAAAAACTTCGGCACTTAGTTCGTCATTTTTCTTCAACCTTTTTTGAAGTTCTTTCAAAAGTGCTATGTCGGATAGTTTCTCCATTTTAGATTTTTTTAAAAATTGTAGTTTTTACTAATTTTACCGGTAAGTTCATTGAAAAAATAGATTCAGAATGTCCAATTAAAAGATAACCGCCCTTTTTTAAGAATTTTAAAAGTTTTCTAAGAACAATTTCCTGAGTTTCGCGAGAGAAATAAATCAAAGTATTTCGACACATTATCAAATCAAATTCTTTGTCCAAATTGTATTCTTTGTCCAAAAAATTTAGTTTAAAAAAATGAACATTTTTTCTTATTTCGGGAATAATTTTTACCAAATTTTTTTCTGAGTCTTTATTTTTTAAGAAGTATTTTTTCTTTATATAAAGAGGAATACCTGCTATTTTATTCATGGAGTAAACTGCATTTTGAGCTTCTTGAATTGAAGTTAAAGAAACATCAGAACCATAAATACGATAATTAAGTTTACTTATGTTTTTATCGTTAAATTCATTTACCGTAAATGCAAGTGTGTATGGCTCTTCACCGGAACTACAACCTGCAGACCAAATGTCAATGTTATTACTTAATTTTGAATGTTCCGGTAAAATTACATCGTTCAGAAATTCAAAATGGTCATTTTCTCTGTAAAAATCTGTTTTGTGAGTTGTTACAACATCTATCATATTTTGGATCTCTTGTGAGTTACCCGGAGCGAACAAATAATCAATATATTCTCCGTAACTATTTATTCCCAATGCTTTTAATCGTTTGTACAACCTACTTTGGATTAAATATTTTTTAAAGTCAGGAATTTTTAGTCCATAAGTTTCTTCGACAAAATTCGCAATTCGAAGAAAATCGGAGTTATTTATTTTTTGTTCAATATTTGTTCGCTCAAAGTTTTCCATTCAAATGATTGATATTGTAAAAAAACTCATTATTAAAATTTTTCATATTCATCGTCATCATTAAACCCTTTGCCGAGATTTAGTTCAATTCCGGTATTTTTGTTTGTGTATTGACGAATATTTTTAGTAGTCTTAGCTCCAGAGTTTCTATTCATATTGCTGCTTTTGCCTTGATATTCAAGAAGTTTGAAGAAAGAAACCATGTCTAATAATTGATACGACTGACTATTTAGTTCTTCTGATGCAGTTGCCATTTCTTCGGAAGAAGACGCATTTTGTTGAGCAACATCATTTAGTTGATTGATAGCTTTGTTGATTTGTTCGGCGCCTCTTCTTTGCTCTAAGCTGGCAGCAGTAATTTCTTGAACAAGTTTGGCATTTCTTTGAATATCAGGAACTAAATCGCGTAAAAGAATTCCTGATTTTTGAGCAACTTCAACACTTGTTTTTGTCATTTCGTTTATTTCTCCGGCTGCAACCTGCGTTTTTTCAGCAAGTTTACGAACTTCGGCTGCTACAACAGCAAATCCTCGTCCGTGTTCGCCTGCACGCGCTGCTTCTATGGCAGCATTAAGAGCAAGAATATTTGTTTGAAAAGCAATATCGTTGATTATTGAAACTTTATCCGCGATTTGTTTCATTGCTTCTACAGTTTGATTAACATTATTACTCCCTTCAAGAATATCATCTGCTGCTTTTACTGCAATTTTTTCAGTTTCTTGTGCATTTTCAGTATTTTGTTCAATATTTGATACCATTTCTTCCATAGAAGAAGATATTTCCTCGACAGATGAAGCTTGCTCAGAAGCACCTTGTGATAATGACTGAGAATTAGAACTTATGTCTTTCCCTGCTGAAGAAAGTCCGTCGGCAACATTATATACAGAACCAACAACTTCGTTGAGTTTTTTGACCATCTCAGCGTATGCTTTGAAAATCTCATCTTTGTCCGATCTAATTTTAACATCAACAGTTAAATCACCGCCAGCTATTTCTTTCGAAATTTTTTGAATTTCCTTGAAAGCATCAATTAATTTGTTAAGCGAAATCATTAATGCATCATTTTCTGAACGTTTTTTTAATACAACGTTTACATCTCCATCAGCAATAATTTCAGAGTTTTTAATTATTGCATTTATAGCATCAATAAGACCATTTAGATTATTTTTGATGATATTAAAATCACCTTTATATTCGTCAGTAATTTTAGGAGGCATATTTCCAACAGAAATATCGTTAATGTATTGAGATGTTACATTAATTGGTTTAATAAAATTGGCAACTGTGGTATTTACTGCAGTCACAATTTTTTTATAATTACCAACATATTTGTCTTCATCAATAACAAAATTTAGTTTCCCTTCATCTATATTTTCAGCTAAGATTTCAATACCATCAGTTATTTCAATTTCTTCTGAAATATCAAGAACGTACTCAACTGCACCTATTACTTCCCCTTTTTCATTTTTAAGGGGAGCACCGGTATATCTTATTGGAATCTTCCCAGAGGCTGTATTTGCTGTTGTTTCTCCTGTGAAATTACTGTGGCGTTCCATTGCTTGTCTAAGGCGGCATTCAGAAGTGTTACAATGCGAAGTATTCATCACATTAAAACACTTTTTACCAATAAGATTTTCAGACGATATTTGAGCTACTTTTGCACCTGAATCATTCATATAAACTATGTTATACTCTTTATCAATAGCCATAACAGGTGTTGGAATAGCATTAAAAATCCCTTTGTAAAAATCTGTAAGTTCATGGGAAGCATTTAGTTGTTCTTGACAACTTGCTAATTCTTGCTCGTTATCTTCAAAGCTAAGAAGGTCTTTGTCAAGATCTACTGTTTTTTTAGTTGTGGTTTTTTTGTTGTTTTCGGTTTCCATATTTAGTCCTCCTGATTTATTATAGGTTGTTGTTAATTAATTTCGGCTTCTTTGTGAAAAGGCAATATTTCGTCGGTAGAAAAAGCCTTGTCGATATCTAAAAGCATTGTAAAATCATTATTTACGTTTATAACTCCGCTGATAAAGTCGGTTTTGAAACGATTTCCAATGCTTGGTGGCGGAAGAATATCTTTTTTATCAACTTCAAGAACTTCGTTAACTGAATCCACCAAAGCACCAAGTTGTACATCTCTTTCGTCAATAAGTACTTCAATTACAATTATGAAACTGTTTTTTGTTATTTCAGAAACCGGCATTCCAAATTTTATTCTACTGTCAATAACCGGCAGAACTTGTCCTCTGAGGTTTATAACACCTAACATATATTGAGGCGCCTGAGGAACTTTAGTTATTTTAGACATTTCCAGAATATTTAACACTTTGCTAACGCTTGCGGCAAAATTTTCACCGCCAACTTTAAATGTTAAATAAGAATCGTTTTGATTTAAAGTTTCATTATCCATATTGATTTGTTTTTTGAAATATTATTTTGATATTCTGTTATTTTAGAACAGAAAAAGAATCTACAATTTTTTTAACATCCATAACCAGAGCAACAGACCCGTCGCCAAGAATAGTGGCGCCTGAAAATATTTGTTGATCGTTGTATAACCGTCCTAATGTTTTAATAACCGCTTGATATTCACCGATTACTTTATCAACAACAATACCGACAAGATTATCTTCATGATTAATTACCAAAACTTGTTCCATTGGCAGCGTTTCAGTAGTTTCTCCGAATTCTTCACGTAGATAATAATACGGAATTTGTTTTTCATCAAGAATAAGCAAATTATAATGAGATTTTTCTAAATCGCTGTGTTTTATTGCATAAATTTTATGGACAACATTCATTGGAATAACATATTTAGTATTTCCAACTGTTACCAATAGACCGTCTATAATTGAAAGAGTAAGAGGAAGTTTAATGGTAAAAACAGTTCCAAAACCTGGTTCGGTATCTACTTTTATTTCTCCTCTCAGTTCGCCTACTTTTCGTTTTACTACATCTAGTCCAACACCACGTCCAGAAACTTGAGAAACCTCAACAGCAGTAGAAAAACCAGGTTCGAAAATTATGTTTAAAACTTCTTCTTTTTTATACTGAGTTTTGGGTTTTAGTAAGCCATTTTCAATTGCCTTTTTTTGTATTTTTTCAATATCAATACCTCTTCCATCGTCGCCTACTTGTATAAATACATTGCTACCGGAATAAAATGCTTTAAGGAAAATATTCGTAACTGCTGATTTTCCGGTTTTTAGTCTTTCTTCTTTTGATTCTATTCCATGATCCAATGAATTTCTAAGCAGATGCATTATTGGGTCAATAAGATTTTCGATGATGCGTTTATCTAATTCAGTTTCAGTGCCATCGGTTTTGAATATTACATCTTTGTTTAATTGTGAAGAAAGATCTCTAACTAATCGTTGAAAACGTAAAACAACAGATTGTAAAGGAACCATTGAAAGTTCAAAAGCATTATCTCTTAGTTGCCTAGAAAGTTTTTGCATATTTTCGGCAATTGATTCAAGTTCGGGGTTTGATAATGAATCGGCATATTCGCTGAGTCTTGCTTGCGTTGTAATTAGTTCACTAACTAAATTCATCAAAGTATCAACTTTTTCGGCTGATACACGAAGGCTTGAAATAGTCGTTATTTTTTTTGAAGAGGTTTCAATTTCGGCTATTTGTATTGTTTCGTCATTAGTTGAGTTTTCTTGGTTGATAATATCAACATTATTGTCAGTTAATGATTTTTCCGCTACTTCTTTTGTTATTTTTTCTAATTCGTCTAATTTTTCTGCAATTATCTGTTCTTTTGTTTTTATTGTAAAATCTTCGATGGATTTCTGTGAATTAGTAATTTCTTCTTTTGTTTCTTCTTCTATAATTTCATCTTCTAAAACTTCATTTTCTGTAATTTCATCTTCAAAATCTTCAAAAAGTCCTGTTTCATCATTGATATTAAAGATTTTTTCTTTTTTATTTACTTCTATTGTATTTGTTTTTTCTATATTATCATTTGAAGAACTATTTTTTTGTATTTCATTGCTTTTACATTTCTTTTTTTGTTTTTCTATTTCTTCATTTGCAATCTCATCTAACTGGTCTAAAAACTCTTTATTTTCAAAAGCATTTCCTGATAAAATTGGCTCTATATCAATTGTTGCTTCATCTTCTATAAAAATAAAAACATCGTCTATTCCATTTCTGTTATCAGTAGCCAGAAAAATCATCCAACATAAATGTAAGTTGTCGTATATAATTTCGTTCAGTGGAGGAATTAAATCAGTAATCGAATATATTTTACACACACCTAATTCTGAAATTTCTCGAAGTAACAATAATGGGTCTGTCCCATTTTTCATTGTGTCTTTGTGTGGTTTAAAATATATTTTGTAAGTTTTAATTTTTGCATCTGAATTTTTATCAAACTCAGGTTTTTTTTCAATTATTTTATTAAGAATTCCTGATTCTTTTTCAGTTTCTGCGTATTCTTTGTCATTTTCTACTGAATCTATTTTTTCTTCAACCTTTTCAATTTCATCAACCTTTTCTACTTTCTGTTTTTCTTCATTTTTAATATTAACTTCGGTGGTTTTCTTCTCAACTTTTAGGTTTTTATCAGTAGTTTTATCTGTATTGTTTTGTGGTTTTTCTAATTTGGTGTTGATTTTCTCACCATTTTTGAAAACATTTTTTTGAGCGTCTTTAAATTTGTTTTTTAATTTTTCCAGCTCTTCAACTTTTTCTTTGTGATAAGGTATATCTATTTTATTGGGGTTTTCCAATATTTTTTTAACATAATCAACTATTTCAAGGCTTTTATCTAATAATTCTTTTGAAATTTTGGCTTTATCGTTTCTGATGTAGTCATAAATACTCTCTAATTCGTGAGTAACATCTGTAATTTCTTTGAAGCCAAACATTGCTCCACCACCTTTTAGTGTGTGCATAAGCCTGAAAATTTCATTTATCATTTCCTTATTTTCAGGTTGCTTTTCAACTTCCAAAACCAATTCTTCTAATTTTGCGATTATTTCGGTGGCTTCTTCTATGTATTTTTGTGCGAATTTGTCCATAATTGTATATTATCTTAAACATTTGTTTAAAATACCAATAATTTTTTCCGGTGAAATAGGTTTAATAATCCAACCTGTAGCGCCTGCTTTTTTAGCCTTCATTTTTTGTTCTAATCCCGATTCTGTAGTGAGAAATAAAATTGGTAAATGTTTGAATTTCTCTAATTTTCGTATTTCCTCAATAAGTTGAATACCGTCCATTTCGGGCATGTGCAAGTCTGTAATTACTAAATCTATTTCTTTAGTATAGTTTGTGAAATATTTCAAACCATCTTTGCCATTTATACCGGAAAGTACGTTAAACCCATGATTTGATAAAGCAAATACCAAAAATTCCCTGATACTTTCAGAATCGTCAACTATAAGTATTGTTTTATTCATATAAAAAACATTATTTTTTAAATACTTTTTCTAAACCGGATAATTTTAGTAAATCTTTTGAAGTTTGGCTCAAATGAAGATTTAAGTGAACCGGAATATTTTTTTGTTTTGAATATTTTTTTGTTGCTACTATTATTTGGATAAAACTGATGTCTATTTCCGAGTCTTTTTGGGAAAAAATATTTATTTCATCATTTTTATCAAACAAAGGAATTAAAGTAATGATAAGATTATCAAGATCTGACTGAATTGTTAAATCGGAGCTTAAATATATTTCAGCTACTTTTTTTCCGTTTTCAACAGTTTCCTGAATTTCAATTACAGAATTTTTCATAATATTTGTTTAAAAAATCTGAATTTGGGTCTAATTTATGAAAACAACGTAAAGAAGTTCAACATATAAAAAATGTCTTGTTGTCTAGGTTTTACAAAAAAATTAAAGAAAATTTTGCAAAAATCGACCCACTTTTTGTAATAAATAAAAAAAGTTTATTATTAAAAAGCACTTTTGTGTTAGTATAAAAATCAATTTATTTATTACGAACAAATTTACAAAGTAAATTTAAAACGACAAAATTTAAGGTATGACTAACTAATTATTTTTAATTCAGTTAGTATTTTTATTACTGCTTCTTTTTTAATAGGTTTTGTAATCATATCTAAGCAACCTGCCGAGAATGCTATTTCTACATCTTCTGCAGAAGTATAAGCTGTTTGTGCAATGATATTAATATCCGGATTTATTTCTTTTATTTTTCTACTGGCATCAATGCCGTTCATAATTGGCATTTTCAAATCCATTAATATCAAATCAATTTTGTTATTTTTTGTCAATTCTACCGCTTCCAAGCCATTTTTAGCATATAAAATATTAATTGGTTGAATAATAATTGACTCAAGTAATGTTTCGAGATACAAAAAGTTTATCTCTTCGTCTTCTGCTATAAGAATTGTTAATTTTTTTTCGTCTTTTATATTTTCCGAAATTTCCATTGTTTCATCATTAATGATACATGGGTTATACGGAATTTTAACTATAAAAGTAGAACCTTTTCCTTTTTCGGATATTACTGAAATTTTGCCGCCAAGTAGTTCTGCGTTTTCTTTTGCTATTGAAAGTCCGAGTCCAAGTCCACCGGTTTTTTGAGAAATTTCTTTTTCTTCTTGTGAAAATCTTTCAAAAATCAAATTCTGATTATCAGACTTAATACCAATTCCTGTATCTTTTACGTAAATTTCCAAAAATTGTTGAGTCACATCGTTTTCCTTTTTCAAAAGAATGTATCCCAATTCAATAAAACCTTCATTGGTATATTTAATAGCATTTTCGAGTAAATTACTTAATATTTTATTAAGTTTGCTATCATCGATTTTTATTCTACTTTGAGTGTCATTTAATCCTTTTTTTAGATACAAAGGAGTATTATTGTCTTTGGCTTTTAAATCAAAAACCGAAAACAACTCTACTAATAAATCATTTAAACATATTTCGCTTTCAAACACTGAAATTTGTTTAGTTTCAAGTTTAGAGATTTCTAAAATATCATCAATAACTCTCATTAATTGATTGCCACTATTTTGAATGATATTGATATATTGTTTTTGTTTCAAAACAGAAAGTTCTGGTTCTTTTAACAAGTCAGAAAACCCCATAATACCATTCATTGGAGTCCTTATTTCATGGGACATGTTGTTAAAAAATTCTGTTTTAAGTCGGTTGCTTTCCTCGGCTTTTTCTTTGGCAACAATGAGATCGTTTTCATATTTTTTTCTTGATGTTATATCATTTACTATCGCTAAAAATATTTTTTTGTTATCGTGTAATTGCAAATTTATTTCTACCGGATAAATTGAGCCATTTTTTCTTTTATGTATTGTTTCAAATATAATAACATCTTGTTTTTCTTCTATTAATGGTGTAATAAGTTCCATGAATTTTTCTTTTGTAAATTCCGGTTTAATATCAATAGGCGTAAGTTGTTTTAACTCATCTAAGCTATAACCTATGTTTTCAATTGCTCCTTTGTTAACATATTTGAATTTCAAAGAATCTTTATTAAATGTAAAAATTTCATTTGAACTCTTCTCAATGATGTCTAAAAAGGAAATTTTTTCATGTTCCAATTCTTTTTGCTCAGTTAAATCTCTAAACTCAACAACTCTGACTTGTTTTCCTTGAAAAGGAATGTTTCTTGCTTCAAGTCTAAGAGGATATATATATCCATTTTTTTTAATTCCATAAGCTTCATAAGGTTTTTCATATCCTGATGAAATCTGTTTCATAACAAATTCGCGATAATTTGGAGCTATTAATTGAAGTCCATCTATTCCTATAAGTTCTTTGTATTCGTAACCGGTCATTTCTGATAGACCAATATTACATTCTAAAATAACTCCTTTGTCATGAATAGCAATACCTCCAAAAGAAGCATTATGCAGTGCTTTGAACCTCATTTCACTTTCCTCTGCTATCTTCTTCGCAACAACTAAATCTTCTTCGTATTTTTTTCGGTCAGTAATATCCTGAACATTTCCTAAGAAATACAAAGGTTCATCTTTTGAGTTTTTTATAACTGTTGCATTTAAAAGTCCATAAACAGTAGTCCCGTTTTTATGAATAAATCTTTTTTCAAGTTGATAAGACTGAATAATTCCTTGTCCTAATTTATTTTGAAGCTCTATATTTTCTTTAATAGTCTCTTTGTGTGTTATATCCATCAAAGTTTTTCCTATTAGTTCAGCTTCAGTGTAGCCAAGCATTTGAGAATAAGCTTCATTTGCTGAAATAATTTTATAATCCAATGTAATTAAAGCTATTCCGACAGAAGAACTCTCGTACATCAATCTAAATTCCATCTCACTTTGTTCTGCCTTTTCTTTTGCTAAAAAAAGCTCTTCGTTTGTTTGCCTTAGTTCCTCATTTAAAGCTTCATATTCTTCGTTTTTAAGCTGAATTTGTTTTTCATTTTCTTCTGCTTTCGCCAATGCTTCTTCAAGTTCTTGATTTGTTTCATTTAGAGAATTAGAAGTAGAGATCAGCTCTTCATTTGTTGCTCTCAATTCTTCTTCTGCGCTTAATAATTCATTGTTTTGAGCGGTTAATGAGTGTTTTGCCAGCTCTAAATCATCAATATTTTTACTTATTCTTTTATATCCTAAAGTTATTCCCAATAAACCTAATATCCAGATTATACCAAACATTATTAAGGTTCTTTTTTTATGTGCTTTTTCTCGTTCCTTGTATTTTTTTGGCTCTGGTTTAAATTGACGATGGTATTTCAATTATTTCAAAGTAATGTTTTTCTATGCTTTTAAAGCGTTTCCAACT
>JAFGUD010000336.1 GCA_016938685.1 Bacteroidales bacterium
GATAATCGGTCAATTTTTTTTACTCAAGCCAAAGGAATTTTCCTTTGGCTTTTTTTATGCAAAAAATATTACAATACCCCATGAAAACTTTATTCTTTTTATTTATTTTTGCATATCAAATATATGCTTCTACATTAAATTTGTCAGTTTCAGCTAATCCAAGTAGGATTAATCCTATACTAGCTACAGATAGTGCAAGCAGTGAAATAGCAAATTGGATATTCAATGGCTTATTCAAATATGATAAGTTTGGGGAAATTGTTCCAGATTTAGCACAATCATATTTTTTTGAAAATGACACGATGCTAATAATCAAACTTAAAAAAAATATTAAATGGCATGATGGAAATATTTTCAGTGCAAAAGATGTTGTCTTTACTTATGAAACTATCACATCTGATAAAATATTTACACCCTATTCAGACCCTTTTAAAAAAGTAAAGAACGTACAAATTATTGATGACTATACAATTAAGGTAACTTACACAGAGCCTTATTTTAAAGCTTTAGAAATTTGGATGATGGGAATTTTGCCCTATCACATTCTTAAAGATGAAGCAAATTTAATGCAAAGTGAATTTAATAAAAAACCTATTGGCACGGGTTCTTATATTTTAAAGAATTTTTCTATTTCTCAAGATATTGAATTAGTAGCAAATGATGATTATTTTGAAGGGCGACCAAAAATAGATAAACTTTTATATAAATTTTTACCAGACCCAAATACAGGTTTTTTAATGTTAAAACAGCAAAAACTTGATCTTGGTGGATTAACTCCAATTCAAATAGATAGACAAATTGATGAACCATTCAAAAGCAATTATAAAATCATAGAGAATCCAAGTTTTTCTTATACTTATATGGGCTTTAATCTTAAAAATGAAAAGTTTAAAGATAAAAGAATACGACAAGCTTTATCTTTAGCAATTGATAGAAAAGAGATGGTGGATATTTTATTTTTTGGACATGGAAAAATATGTAATGGTCCATTTTTGCCAGGAACCTTTGCTTTTAATGCAAAGGTACCATTTCCACAAGTAGATTTAGTCAAAGCAAAACAACTTTTAAAAGAAGCTGGCTATGATGAAAATAATCAATTTTCTTTTGAAGTGGTTACTAATACAAATAATTCTACAAGAGTCAACGCAGCACAAATCATGCAGTACCAATTAGCAAAAATTGGTGTAGAAATGAAAATTAGAGTGATGGAATGGCAGGCATTTTTAAATACAATTGTGCATCCTAGAAATTTTGAAGCAATAATTCTTGGATGGAGTATGAGTTTGATGCCTGATGCTAACTCTATATGGCATAGTAACTCAGACAAGAAAGGTGGATTTAATTTTATTGGATACCAAAGTAAAACCGTTGATGAACTTATTGAACAAGGTTCAAAAACAATTGACCGTGAAAAATTAGCTATAATTTATCAAGAGATATTTAAACAAATTAGCGATGATTTACCGTATTTGTTTTTGTATATACCAAATTCAATAACAGTTGTAAATAGCAAAATAAAAAATATTGAACCTACATTTGTAGGAATTATGCATAATCAAAAAGATTGGATAAAAGAGTGAATAAAAAATGAAGACAAAAGTAATATTATTTGACTTAGATGGAACATTGATTGATTCAACACAAGCAATTATAGGAACATTTCGCCACGCATTTGAAGTACAAGGTGAAATTTTTCATGGTAGTGATGAAGATATAAAAAGTGTTATAGGGTATCCATTGGATATTATGTTTAGTAAACTTGGAGTGAAAGAAACTAAGGTTTGGGATTATGTTGATTCCTACAAAGAACGTTACAGAGTCATTTCAAAACAACAAACAACACTTCTTGATAAAGCACAAGAAGCAGTAGAATATGCAAGTAAGTTTGCGCGTCTTGGAGTGGTTACAACAAAAACTGGATTATACTCAGTTGAGCTATTGGAACATTTTGGTTTAATGCATTATTTTGAAACCTTGGTTGGTAGAGAACATGTCCAAAATCCAAAACCTCACCCAGAGCCTATAATTACTGCATTAAATAACATGAAAATTGATAAATCATTTTTTGAAGTATGGATGATAGGGGACACAAAATTAGATTTGATTAGTGCTAATGAAGCAAAGATTAATTCTGTAGCCGTTATGTGCGGTTATGGAGAAGAAAATGAATTAAAAATGTATTCCAAGCACGTTGTAAAAAATCCCTTAAATGCGGTTGAGTTGATTAAAAATGTGAAAAATATGTTATGATTTTGCTATATTATAAAATATGTTTTTAATCAAAAGGTTATTATAAGTTGTATTTACCTAAAATTGACGTACCACAACTTAATGTATATATAAATTAAAA
>JAFGUD010000337.1 GCA_016938685.1 Bacteroidales bacterium
CCCGTCCCGAAAAAAGTAAGCATATTATAACCTAAATCCGGAACAGGCTTTTCCGGTCGAATTTGTTTTTGCAGATAAAATAAATGTATTTGGTTGTTAAACAACTTGGGTTAGTTTTTATAGAAAACTTACTCTCTCTCTCTCTCTCTCTCTCTCTCTCTCTCTCTCTCTCTCTACGTGTATGAGTGTTTTAGAGAGTGGAGTAGTAATATTTTTATTGTTTATAAACACTTTTATAATAATTTTTCTGCAAACAAAAAAAATATTTTCAAAAAATCAAAAGGCTTTTTGATAAAAATTCCACAAAAAAATGTTAAATTTTTGAAAGGTCGCTGTTTTCGGTATTTACATAAATGTGTTAAATTTTAATTAGTTCATATTTTAATGACGAAAGGATTTTTAATTTGGTTTTTTAGTAGATTAGGATATCAATTGATTTTGTGATTTCAAATTAAAGTCGTTTCAAAACTGTTAATTAGCAAACTTCGTATTTAATTTATAAAAAAACCTTCCTGAAAATATTTGTTTGAATATTAAATTCGCTTAGCTAAGTTGGTAGATAATATGACTTAAATCTCTACTTTTTACTTATCTTTGCAAAAAATTTAATTATGTCAGAGGATTTATACGAACATTTTAAGATAAAAGTAGATAGTGGTCAGTCGCCGGTTAGAATAGACTCTTTTTTGGCAATGAAAATAGAGAATGTATCCAGAACAATGATTGAAAAAGCTGCAAAAGCTGAATATTTATTTGTAAACGGGAAAAATGTTAAGGCTAACTACAAAATTCAGCCAAATGACGAAATTGTTATTATGTTTGATCAGCCTAAAACTGATTATACTATCGTTGCAGAAGATATTCCTTTAAATATTGTGTACGAAGATAAAGAACTAATTATTGTGAATAAAGAACCCGGAATGGTTGTTCATCCTTCTTATGGTCACAATACAGGCACTTTGGTAAATGCTTTGGCTAATATTTTGCCGGATTCTGAACTATTTCAGGAAGATAAAATTCGTCCCGGACTTGTTCATCGAATTGACAAAGACACAAGCGGGCTTTTGGTTATTGCAAAAACAGAATTTACTAAAAATAAACTTGCAGAACAGTTTTTTAATCACACAACAAAAAGACGTTATTATGCGCTTGTTTGGGGCGATTTTGACGAAGATGAAGGAATAATAGAAGGACATATTGGCAGAAATCCAAAAGATAGAAAAGTTATGTTTGTTTTTGCTGATGGTTCACAAGGTAAAGATGCAATTACACACTATAAAGTAATTGAGCGTTTTACGTACGTAACTCTTGTGGAATGCAGACTAGAAACCGGTCGCACTCATCAGATTCGTATCCACATGAAATATATCGGGCATCCGCTTTTTAATGATGCTGAATACGGTGGAAATAAAATTCTAAAAGGAACAACTTTTACAAAATACAAACAATTTGTGCAGAATTGTTTTGGAATTCTACCACGTCAGGCTTTACATGCAAAATCGTTAGGGTTTGTTCATCCTGTGACAAAAGAAGAAATGTATTTCGATAGCGAAATTCCTGATGATATGGCTCAAGTACTTGAAAAATGGCGAAGATACACTTCTGGAAGAGAACTTTAATATTCAATATTTCAATGTGTAAATCGGAGAATCTGCGAATATTTACCAATTAACTGATTAATTATTTACATATTCACCGATTCACTGATTGTTTATTGAAAAAAAATGTCTTTTTGTCATAAATTGTGTTTTTTACATCTTTGGCGTTTATTTTGTAAAAATGTTCTTAACTATTAACTCTTAATTTTAAAAATAATGGCTTTATTTAACTCTCTTAACTTAAATGATAAAAAAAGTGACAAGGAAAAAGTTTCAGGTGAACCTACTGAACATATTCAAGTATTAATTATTGGTTCCGGTCCTGCCGGATACACTTCTGCATTATATGCTGCAAGAGCCGGATTAAAACCTGTTATTTATCAAGGAATGCAAGCTGGTGGACAATTAATGGACACAACAGAGGTTGAAAATTTTCCGGGTTATCCACAAGGAATCACTGGTCCTGTTTTGATGGAAGATCTACAAAAACAAGCTGAAAGATTTGGAACTGATATTCGTTGGGGAGAAGTTACTGCTGTTGATTTTTCTAAAAAACCTTATACTGCTACAATTGACTCTGAAAAAGTTGTTTCAGCCGATGCTGTTATAATTGCGACAGGAGCAAGTGCAAAATATCTTGGGCTTGAATCTGAAAACAGACTTAAAGGTGGTGGTGTTTCTGCTTGTGCCACTTGTGACGGATTTTTCTATAAAAATAAAATAGTTGCTGTTGTTGGTGGTGGTGATACCGCTGCCGAAGAGGCTCTTTATTTATCTACTTTGGCTAAAAAAGTTTATCTAATTGTTCGTAAACCAGAACTTCGTGCTTCTAAAATCATGCAACAAAGAGTTTTAGGTAACGATAAAATTGAAGTTTTATTTGAACATAATACAGTTGAGGTTGTTGGAGATAAGGTTGTTACAGCTGTAAAACTTGTAAAACGTAAGGGAGAATCTGATGAGAAAATTTATGATTTACCTATTGATGGGTTTTTCTTGGCAATCGGTCACAAACCAAATTCAGATGTTTTTAAAGATTATCTTGAAACTGATGAAGTAGGGTATATTCTTACAAAAGGAAAATCAAGTAAAACTAATGTTCCAGGTGTATTTGCATGTGGAGATGTGCAGGATTCTATTTATCGTCAGGCTGTTACTGCTGCCGGTTCAGGTTGTATGGCTGCTCTTGATGCAGAACGATATATCTCTGAAATGGAATTTGAAAACAAACAGTAATAGAGTTTATAAAGTCAAAAGTTTGTAAAGTAGTAATTCAATAGAGACTTTGATAAATTAAGAAAAACCTGTAAGTGGTTTATCTTAAGACAGGTACAATTCCCCCTTAAAAAATAGCTTGTTCCGAATATACTTCGGGAGGGTGGGGGGATGTTTTTTTATTAAAATACTTAAATACAATTAGTTCATAAAAATTTTGGAGAATATTGTATGCAAAGTTCATAAGGTTGTATAGATTTGCTTCTTTCAATCTTATGAACTTTCCAATTACTTTCTAATTTATTATTTTATTCAAAATTTCGTATTTTGATTTTTCTCCGTTTAAAAGTTTTTCGTATTCTTTAACTATACCTCCAATCATTTCAAATGTCAGATTTAGAGTTGTTTTTGCTACTTCTGTAATGTCTTCCCAATCTTCTTCTGTTTTGCATAATTGAACCAAAACTCTTTCAATGTCTTTCCCGTGTTTTTTGTCTATTTCTTCGTGACTTATATAAAAAGTCATTTGTTTTTCGCTTAAATTAAAGCTATTGCCTGTCATTCTAACAAAAGGACCTATATGTTCGTAAGGCTTTTCCGTCCAGTAATCGTAACCCAACATACGAATTGGTTTTTTGCATGTTGCCAGATGTTTTACATAAGCAATTAAAACTTCTGTTTCAGCTAGTGGCGGTGGAATATCTGACTCATCATTGATTGGAACACCAACTGCTTTTACATCGTTTAGTGCCATTATTTCATGTCCGGTTTCTTCTTCGGCGTGTTCAAAACAATGCATCATAAATCTGATATCTTTGTTGTGCTGATTTGCGCCGGCAATTCCTAAACTTCTTGCAGACTGCGAAGACCAGTGATAAACCTGAAGCATATATAGAGCGTAGATTCGTTTGTCAATTTTATCTAAATTTTCAATAATATTTTTGGCGGTTTCAGATGAGAAAAAATTTCCCCACTGCAATGACAAAAATTCATCAAGTGCCTCAATTTTTTGATGTTTTGTTTCCATAGGTTTTTGGGATTAAGTTTTTTCAAATATAAAATTTAATTTAGAGTTGTCAAATACTTCTATCAAAACGTTTGTGCAAAATCAAAATTTAGTTTAACTTTGTTTGGAATACAGATTAAGAAGATAAATACTTACATTTATGAAAAAAATATTTTTCTATTTTTTAGTTCCAATATTATTATTTGGTTGTGCTACAAATGATTTAACAATTGGCGTAACAGAGCCAGCTCCAATTACTATTCCGGGTAATGTTAAAAAAGTTGGAGTTGTAAACAGAACAAAAACAAATTCGTCTATTCCAAAAGAAATTGATGAAATTTTGACATTGGAAATGCTGACAATCGATTCAACAGCTGCTTTAAAGGCTATTAATGGTTTGTCCGACGAATTGCAGAAAAATGAAAGATTTACTGAGGTTAAAAATCTACATCCTATGTTACTTGAAAATCAAAAACGTGATTGGTTTTCAGCTAATTTAACTAAAAATGAGGTTGTGAAAGTGTGTAGTGATAATAATTTAGACGCTATTTTTGTGCTCGAATATTTTGACACTGATACCAGAGTTGATTATAAAGCAATTCCTGTAAAAAAAATGGTTTTGGGAGTTGAAGTTGATGTGGTGGAAACAGAAGCAACTGTAAATACGGCTATAAAGCTAGGCTGGCGAATTTACGATGCGAATGGTGTTAATTTATACGATGAATTTCCTCTTTCGCGAGGTGTAGTTTCAAATGGACGTGGTATAAATCCTTTGAAAGCTATTTCCGCTGTTGTGGGCCAGAAAGACTTGGTTGAAAATACAAGTTATACAATGGGTAAAAATTATGCATTGGATTTATTGCCTGTATATCATCGAGTTTCAAGAATTTATTATGTTAAAGGAACAGATAATTTTAAGATTGGTAAAAGATTAGCAAGAGCAGGTAAATGGGATGATGCAGCGTCTTATTGGGAAAAAGAAGTCAATAATCCAAAAGCTAAAATTGCAGGAAGAGCATATTTTAACATGGCTATTATCAATGAAATAAATGGTGATATTGACGCAGCAATGGATTGGGCAGAAAAATCTTATACTTTGTTTAATAATAAAAAGGCTTTAAGATATTTGAATGTTCTAAAAGCTAGAAAAATTAGAATGCAAGAACTTGAAAGACAGTTGAATTAGTGTCTGAGTTATAACATTTGAAAAGTTTATTTTATCTTTGCCGATTAAAACGTATTTATAATTCAGTTTAATTGCTATAAGAGCAAAATATTTAGTATTAAAAATAAAATAATGGAAAAAACAGTTTTTGGAAGTTTTCAGGATTTTGAAAACTATATTGGGAAAGAGGTAGGGGTTACCGATTATTTAGAAATAACTCAAGACCAAATAAATAAGTTTGCTGATGCAACTCTTGATTATCAGTGGATACACACAGAGCCGGAGAGAGCAAAAATAGAATCTCCTTTTGGAACTACAATTGCTCACGGGTATTTAACACTTTCTTTGTTGAAATATTTTTGGGATGAAATAATTGATGTTCAGAATGTTAAAGTAATGATCAATTACGGAATCGAAAGCTTTAGATTTGGTGAACCTGTTTTGGTTAATAGTAAAGTTAGAGTTAGAATTTTTGTGCATTCTGCTGTTAATTTACGTGGAACTGCAAAAATTCAAACAAAAGTGAAAATGGAAATTGAAGCAAAGAAAAAACCTGCTTTTGAAGGTGTTGTTACTTTCTTATTTACTTTTGATGATAAATAATTAGTTGATGAATAATATTTCAATTCATTAATTCTTCAAAAAAATAATGTCATGAAACGAACATGTAAAAATAATTATTTACACGCAAGGAAATGATTATTTTTTCGTGAAGTAACATCTGACAATAATGTAAAATAAAAAACAAACAGATGAAAAAATTTGCTGTAATACTTGCCGGTAATGGTGTTTTTGATGGTGCTGAAATTCACGAAGCAACCATGACTTTGTACGCAATAGCAAAACACGGTGCGACTTATGATATATTTGCTCCGGATATCAATCAACATCATGTTGTTAATCATATTACCGGTGAAGAAATGAATGAAAAACGTAATGTGTTAGTTGAATCTGCTCGTATTGCTCGAGGAAAGATTAGTTCTTTGTCTGAATTTAATGCCGATAATTATGATGCATTAATTTTGCCTGGTGGTTTTGGTGTTGCTAAAAACTTATGTGATTTTGCTTTCAAAGGAGTAGATTGTAATGTGAATTCTGACGTTGAAAAAGCTATTGTTGATATAAACAAACAAGGTAAACTGATTGGAGCTTTGTGTATTTCTCCTGTTTTAGTTGCCAAAGTTCTTAAAGGAGCTAAAGTTACAATTGGTAATGATGAAGGAACCGGAAAAGCAATCGAAGAAATGGGTGGTGTAAATGAAATTACAAATCACGGTGAAGTTACGATTGATAAAAATTTGAAGATATATACAACACCTTGTTATATGCTAGATGCATCAATAGTTGATATTGCAAATGGTGCAATGAATGTTGTTGAAGCAATTTTAGAAGATATATAAAAAAAACAGCTAATAGCTGTTTTTTTTATTTTGGTATTAAATTTATTTTTAAACCGGTTTCGAGCATAAAATCTTCAACCTCTTCAACTTCTTCTTCGAAATCTTCGTTGTCGGCGTCATAATGCCAATTTACAGTGATTTCTAATCCCATATCGGAATGTTTTTTTAGCAAAGACATAATATCAACAATACATTTTGAAGAGCTTGTATTGTAATATTCAAGGTTGAAATTAAAATTTAGAGGTTTTTTTATTTTTGAACAATATTTATCAAGCCAATCAACAACCGGGGCATAAAAACTAGCTGTATCTTCAAGATAAGACTCACCAGATATTTCACATATTCCTGTTTCTACATCCAAATCAATCGTAGGAATATAATATGTGCCGTGATGACCATCAATATGTATACTTTTTAGTTTCAATTATTTTTTTGCTAGTTAAGTTCAGAATCATCTAATTTACTAATATCCACACTAAAGATAAGAAAAGAATGAGAAGGATCTACTTCTATTAATAAGTGATCAATATAATTATTTGCGGTCAAAACAACTTGCACTAAACCAATATTTCCACCACCTTTCTGACTAGAAGGTTGTTTTCTTAAATCACGTTTGAATTGTCTTAATTCTTCTCTTGAAAGAGAATTTATTTTTTCGCATTTTTCACTTGCAATATTTGCATCTTCTTTGAAGGCCATATTTCCTGCAAAAAGTCTAAATTTGTCAAAATATTCTTTGATTATGAAAATACCATAACCATTAAAGTTAGTTTGATCTTCGGTAACAACTTTATCGCTAGAATAAAGAGCAATATTTTGAGCTAATTCAACAAAAATTTTAAAAATCTTTTTGTTGAGTTTTGGGTTGTCGCTTAAAGTAGTTTCTACTCTTTTTGCAAAAGCGGCTAATACTGCTCCATCAAAAGCTCCTGAATAGCTAACAGTCGAAAAATCAGCCATCAATTCCGTTAATAAATTAGTTGTCTCTTGGTCCATACATTCGTTTAATCAATAACCGTGCAAAATTGAAATTTTATGCCAAATTTATGCACTTTTTTTTATTTATCCAAAATATTACGCATAAACTTGTAGATTATGCATTACTTTTTTTGGATTTTAGAAATTGTTTGTATTTTTGCGAAACTTTTGCGTGATTAACTCAGCGGTTTAGAGTGCTACCTTGACAGGGTAGAAGTCGGTGGTTCGAATCCACCATCGCGCACTTTTTTTACAAATCTTTTTTCTTTATTATCAAGTAAGATAAAAACCAAAAAAGACCAAAATAAAATAATCCTATCAAAATTGTAATTAATATCGGAAAATGTAACGTGTTATCGTTTAGTTGTATTTGTTGTTGCATGTTTTCCGAAAGTGCAATTTCTGCTGATGGCCTCGGTGTAAGCGACGACACAGATTTTAATGGCAAAAAGAAGTTAAGTCCTCCTAAATCTGCTTGTTTTAAAATAAACCTAAAAATAGCTTCAAAAAATAAATAGCCTAAATAAACAATTAAAGACAAACCTGTTGAACCTACCAAAAATACAATCAACATTGCAAAAGTCATATAAGTGATTGACTGTAAGTAGTATGTTAAAGAATAAAACGATTTCTCAAAAATCATTGAAAATGTGGCTGATTCCGAGTATTTTAGGCCAAAAGAAATTGAAAATATTACTACTCCGATAAAAATTATTAAAGGCAATCCAAATATTAGTAATGTTTTGGAAACAAGTAGATCTTTTCTGCTTAAACCATAAACTTGTTGTTGTCGTAACATTCTGAAATTAAATTCATTTCCAAGCAAAATAATTATTAATAACGCCCATAAATGGCTGAACCAACCCGCAATCCATGAAAAAGTTCCCCAAACATAAGGAAATTTAAAATAATTTGAAGAATCTAAATCTGCATTGTTAGAGAAAAATCCAAATTTAAAATCTAGTGTTGCTCCTTTTATTGCTACAACTACAAAAATTATTACAGTAAGTCCAAATGTGATCCAAAAAACAGGATAACTTTTGATTTTTAATAGCTCTATTTTTAATAATTTTACCATTGTATGTTTTTTTACAAATTTAGAAAAAATAACCGTTCATCAAAAAATATTTTGACAGGTAAATTTAATTTTTATTTTTGGTTTGTTAAAAAAATCAATTTTTTATGGAAAACAATCAGAATAACGATTTTTTGTTTTCTTCCACATTCAAAGCTGGCAGGAGAACGTATTTTTTCGATGTGAAAAAAACAAGAGGAGAAGAGTTGTATTTAACTATCACCGAGAGTAAAAAGTTCACCAATATTGATACAGGTGAAGTGAAGTTTGAAAAACACAGAGTTTTTTTGTATAAAGAGGATTTTGAAAAATTCATGGAATCTTTGACAAATTCTTTTGATTATATCAAAAAAGAATCTGAATAAAAAACTGTCTAAAAAAAAACATGAGCCTTTTCGTTTCAATGACTCGATACGAAAGGCTTTTTTGATTTTTAGACAGTTTTTAAATATTTATTCAAAGATAGCTTTTATGCCCGGAAGTTCTTTCCCTTCCATGTATTCAAGCATAGCTCCACCTCCGGTAGAAACGTAACTAACTTGGTCTGCTAAATTGAATTTTGTTAATGCTGCTACAGAGTCACCTCCGCCAACAAGGCTAAATGCACCGTTTTTGGTAGCTTTTGCAATTGCATTTCCTAATTCTTTTGTTCCTGTAGCAAATTTTTCAAATTCAAATACTCCAACCGGTCCGTTCCATAAAATTGTTTTTGAATTTGTAATTACTTCTTCAAAAAGTGTGTTTGTTTTTGGCCCAACGTCTAATCCCATTCTGTCATCAGGAATTTTATCAATTTCGCTTAACGTAACTTGTGCATCTTTGTCAAATTTATCTCCGTTTAGGCTATCAACAGGTAAATATATTTTTACGTTGTTCTTTTTTGCAAGTTCGTAAATTTTAGGAATTTGTTCTATAAAATCTTCTTCTACCAATGAATTTCCAATGTTTCCACCGTTTGCTTTAACAAAAGTAAAAGACATTCCTCCTCCAATTATTAAGTTGTCAACTTTTGTAAGTAAATTTTCAATAATTGTGATTTTTGTCGATACTTTTGAACCACCAATGATAGCTGTATATGGGCGTTGAACATCTTTCATTACTTTGTTCAAACTTTCAAGTTCGCTGTCCATAATATATCCAAACATTTTATTTACAGGAAAAAATTTGGCTATAATTGTGGTTGATGCATGTGCTCTGTGTGCTGTGCCAAAAGCATCATTGATATAAACATCAGCAAGGTCTGCCAGTTTTTTAGAAAAATCCTCATCGCCTTTTTCTTCTTCGTTGTAAAAACGCAAATTTTCAAGTAGTAAAACTTCGCCGGCTTTCAACTCATTACTCATTTTTGTAGCTTCTTCGCCAATACAATCTGTTGAAAACTTTATACTTATGCCTAAAAGATCAGATAAATGAGGAACAATGTGTTTTAGGCTGTATTTTGGATTAACTTGTCCTTTTGGTCTTCCTAAATGTGATATCAAAATTGCAGAACCACCGTTTTCTATTACTTGTTTTATTGTTGGAACTGCAGCTCGCATTCTTGAATCGTCTGTTATTTCAAAGTTCTCGTTCAATGGAACGTTGAAATCTACTCTAATGATTACTTTTTTGTTTGAAAAATCAAATTCTTTAATCTTTTTCATTTGTATATTATTTAATAGTTTGACTTATTGTTTGTTAATATATTTTAAATGTGTTTTTTTGGTATACATTATTAAACACATAGTTTGCAAAAATACAATTTTTTTGTAACAAGAAATTATTCAGTGTTATTTTTTGGTTTGGTTTTTGTTTTGTTATAAGCTATATAAAGAGCTTGTAAATAGTTTAAAATCAGCAAGTTATAGTTTGATTACTAAATTGCAATTATACTTGATAAAAAGAAAATTCAAGTTTAAGTTATTAAGCTCAATATTATTAATTCAACTTACAAATATAATGAAAACATCATTAATATTAGCAATATCAACGGCAATTTTAATTACTTTTGGTAGTGTTTTTTCGACATATAAAATTCCTCAATCTATATTTAAAGCAATTGAAAAAGGAGATGCTGATCACTTAGCTGCATATTTTAATCAAAGTATTGATTTATTATTGGTTGATAAATCAGGAATCTATAATAAGGATCAAGCAGAAATATTACTACGTGATTTTTTTAAAGAAAATGAGCCGACTTATTTTGAAATTATTGAGCAACAACAACAAATTAGTTCAAGTTTTGCTATGTGTAATATTCAAAACTCAAAAGGAGATAAATTTAGTGTTTATATTTTAGTTCGAAAATTTGCCGGAAAATCAATAATTACAAAACTTAAAATTGAAATAGTTGAATAGAGCTTATTTTTCTAGTAATTTTTCAACTCTATCATGAGTTTCATCTAATAATTCTTCGATAGACATTTTCTCAACTTCTTCTTTTGAAATTGGTTTCCCAAAATTTACTGTTATTCTTGCAGGCTTTACCCAGATTGATTTTTCAGGATTTGCTTGATCTACACCAGTTATTCCAATAGGCACAATTGTAGCTTTTGTTTCGTTGGCAAATTTAAAGGGTAATTTTTTAAATTTTCCCAATTTACCATCTCCTGAACGAGTTCCTTCCGGAAAAACAATAATAGAACGTCCTTTTTTTATTCTCTTTTTGGCAATTTCAAAACTTTTTAACGATTCTTTTGCACTTTTTCGATTTATTGGAATTTGTTCTAAAATTCTTATTACCCAGCCATAATAAAACCATTTAAAATGTGATTTGGCTTCTATAGCATTTGCATAAATAGGATTGTGTGCTGCTAATACTAAAACATCTAGCATACTCACATGGTTTGGCATAAAAATATATGCGCTTTTTTTATCTAATTTCTCTTCATAGTTGATTTTTACTCTAAAAAACATAAGCCACAAAGCAACTTTGCCAAGAGTGTTTTGTACTTTGTAGAGAGCTTTTTTGGATAGAAAAGGACTTAGCAATATTACTAATGTAAAGATTAAAAAATATGATAATCCGCCTATAATCCACATGTATATTGAAACTAAGTATTTCATCTGTTATTGTTTTGGTTTATTTTTCTTTTAGATGTTCTTCTAGTTTGGGGTTTAATAACTTAGAAAATATTTCAGGTTCGAATCCTTTTGATGCCAGATGTCTGAATATTTTTGCTTTAAGTTTTTGAAAATCAGATTCTTTTGTTGTTTTTAATTTGTTTTCAATTAAACTTTTTATTTTATTTGAATATTCTTCGTCTGCAATATTTTCGAGGGCGATGTTTATTGAATCAATTTCTATTCGTTTGGCCCGCAATTCATACTTAATTTTAATTTTGCCCCAGTTGTTGAAATGGAATTTGTCGTTTGCAAAAGCATTTGCGTAACGTTGTTCGTCAATAAACTTTTCTTCTATTAAATTAGAAATGATTTTTTGGCTTACAGAGTTGTCTACGCCCCAATTTTTAAGCTTTGTTTTAATATCAAAAACGCACACCTCTTTTGTGCTGCAAAACCGCATAGCTTTGCTTAGAGTTTGCTCAAAATTGTTCATTATCCCATTCTGCTTATTTTTTCTAATGCCTGATAATCAAGAACTTTTATTTTTTTGCCGTCGAGTTCAATTACGTTTTCGTCACGAAAATTGTACAAAGTTTTGATTGCATTTGAAGTTGTCATATTTGCCAGATTAGCTAAATCTTCTCTGTAAAGACTTATTTTAATTGTCTGATTATCAGTTTCAAAACCATAAGTATCAGATAATCGTAATAAACTTTCAGCTAACCTGCCACGAAGATGTTTCTGGGTAAGTGAAATAATATTGTTTTCAGCTTCTCCAAGTTCTTTTGCTAAAAATGTGATTATTTGAAGGGCAAATAAGTGGTTTTCTTCAATTATTTTGTAGAGTTGATCTTTGTTGATTATGCAAACAATTGAATCTTCAAATGCTCCGGCAGACGCGTTGTAATAGTCATTGGCAAATAAGGCTCTAAATCCTATAAAATCTCCCGGACGAGCAAGTCTTATTATTTGTTCTTTTCCACTAATACCGTCTTTAAATATTTTAACTTTCCCTTTGGCTAGCGAGATTAAACCATTTGGATTAAATCCTTCTTTAAAAATAATCTCATTTTTTTTATATGATATGCAATTCATGCTTTCGGTAAGAAGCTCTTTCTGCTCTTTTGTAAGCACTTTAAATATGGATTCTTTATTTTCGATGCACTTTTGACAGTAGGTTACGTTCATAAAGCAGTTGTTTTTTTGCAAAAATATACTTTTTTTCTTTTTTTAAAAACTTTATCTTTGTGAAAAAATAGGTATATGGCTGGTCAAGTTAAAACTCTTGGTATTCTTTCGTTAGTTATTGGAATTGTTTCCTTAGTTGTTTTTTGTATCCCCGTGATATCCGGTTTATTAGCGTTTACAGGCTTGGTACTAGGAATTATTGGAATTGTTTCGGCAAGTAAATCAAATGAACCAAAAGGACTTGTTATTGCCGGTACTGTTTTGAGCGGAATGGGTTTTTTAATTGGAATTGCAATGAATTTAGCTTTATTTAATAATTCTAATGATTTTTTTAATTGGGATAGTAATTTTGATAACAATAATGATTTTTACGATCCTTATTATTACGACGATTTTGATACTAACTATACAGATATAGATTCTATGCTTTTAGATTCAAATGATTTAGAAAATCTTGATCCTACAATGAATCAGGAAGATAATGGACCCGGTCCTGCGCCTGATTGATAGGTTGGTGGTTTTTGAATCAAAAGAAAAGGGTTTATAATTTACATTTAATCCACTATCAGTGTTTGTGTTAACAGAAAGCGATGATGTTTTGTTTATCATTTCTGTAATGTTTGCGGTAAAATCAATTGTCATATCATCAATACGCAAGTATGTTACAGGAACAATGGTAAGAATCGGTACCGATAATTCGGCAATTCTTTCTGTTCCGTCATCGTTTGAAGCTGTGTACTTAAATACTACATTCCGTACTTCTCCAAAATCTTGTTTTTGTGATGGGAGTTTACCCCATTATTGAGGTTCTTCTGTATCAGAAGCTTTAAAACCTACTTGTTGAATAAAATCAACTGTTGCTTTTGCTGCAATTGTTTGAGCTTCGATAGCTGCCATTAATACCCCTCTTTATAAAGTTGTATTTTCTCTGTAAATATATACCAGTTAGAATTAATTTTTTTGCAATTATAAAAATCAATCCAATAATTTAATTCCTTTTCGTTTGTTTCGAAAAAATAAATAAAACAAAAAACATAGTAAAAATCATTTTCTTTAGAGCTTGATGAGTCAATAATGTTGCTAATTATTTTAACATAAGATGATTCGTATGAAATTCCAATTATTCGATATTTCCTTAATTCTTTTAAATCATTATTTAACATTTTAGTTAGTTCGTAAGCCAACGGTCTATTGCATCTTGCAAATTTAGCGCAACAGCATTATTTTTGCAAAAAAAAGCCTATCTTTTAAAGTTAGGCAA
>JAFGUD010000338.1 GCA_016938685.1 Bacteroidales bacterium
TCATTGCCCAAAACATTAGCAAAAGAGATAGAACAAAAGAAATCAAACCGTTTAAAAGAAAATGGATTTCAGGATGTTTTGGGATAAGCAAACAAGCATTCTATAAGAGACTAAAATCAGAAAATAAGAAAGAATTTGAAACGACCATTCTTTTAGTTATGGTCAAGTCTTGCAGAGACAAGATAGGTCAAAGTACAGGTGGTATTAAATTGTATTCAGAATTGAAATCAGATATGGAAAAGCAAGGAATAAAGATGGGAAGAGATAAGTTTTATCGTTTTTTGCGAGTACATAATTTATTGGTCCCCAAGTCAAAGGCTTTTCATATTACAACCGATTCCAATCATCGTTTTTACAAGTACAAAAATCTGGTAAAAGATCAGGTTCCCACCAGGCCAGAGCAATTATGGGTAAGTGATATTACATATATAAAGACAGAAAATGGGCATAATTATTTAGCCTTGGTAACTGATGCTTATTCGAAGCAAATAATGGGATATAAACTAGCAAACCATATGAAGACATCACTTTGTATTGATGCTTTAAAAATGGCTATAAAAAACAGGAAATACCCACAAGAAAAACTGATCCATCATTCCGATCGGGGCTTTCAATATTGCAACCCCCAATATACAAGTTTTGCAGAATCGAATAATCTGACTATGAGTATGACTGAACAATATGATCCTTATGAAAATGCAGTTGCAGAGAGAGTTAATAGGACATTGAAGTATGAATATGGACTAAAACATACCATAAAAAATATCTCGCTAGCTCAAAAAATGACCAAAGAAGCAGTTTATATTTACAATAATTTACGTCCACATTTTAGCCTGGATTTGCGTAAACCAATGGAAGTTCATAAGAATCCAGATATTATTTATAAATCGTATCGAAAAAATAAATTACATTTACAGGAACTAACCATTTAGTTACTGAAGGAATTCAAATTATTTTTTTGCCCATCAAAAGGCATAAAAAAATAATTTGAATGGACAAAAAGAGTAAAAAATTTAACAAAAAATATTAAAAAAAGGTCAACCTATTTCAGTATAATACAAAAA
>JAFGUD010000339.1 GCA_016938685.1 Bacteroidales bacterium
AAAATTTCTACGTTTACTCATAGGTACAAATTTAATGTTTTTTATTTTATTTAAATTTGTTGTCCAGTTTTTGGGGGGAATTATATTCTTATCCCACCCCGACTCTTAATACAAGTAAGTTGATTCCGGCAGGACATTTGTGGTTGATTTTTACTATGTAGTAATTATAAGTCTTTCAAAATGAGATATCGATTGAGATTAAAAAAAGCCCGAAATTTTTTGGAATAATTTCGGGCTTTTAATATGGTTGTTTTTAAAAATCGAGGTTTATCTGTCTTCCGTCAGGCATTTTAATTTCAAAGTCAATTTTTTTCTCTTTGGTTTCTTCCTTTTTTTCTTTGGTTTCTTCTTTTTTCTCGTTTGTTTCAACTTCTTCAATTGTATCATCATCAATGATTTCATCGTCGTTTGTTCCGAGTTCATCAAGGTCTGTTTCTGGAGTAATAAATTTGGCAGATGCAATGTCGTAGGTAGAAAGTCTTTTGCCACGAGCAGCAACCGATTTTACTCCTAAAAATTCGTCAGAATTTAGTATTTTAGGGTCTTTATCTTTGTCATTTCCTCCGAAAATAAGTTCAATAAATGGTTTTTCAACATCTGTAAATTCTACTAAATAAGAGCCTTTTTCTTCACTGATATATAGCTGTTCTACATTTGTGCTGTCAAAAGTGAAACGTTTTAGGTATAAATAACCTTGTTCAGCGTTGAAATAAATTGCATTGTAAACTTTATCGGGATTGTATTTTTCAATTTGAATAATATCCGGTTCGTAGTGATTAGTAAGGTCATAAGTTGTTAGCCTGTATGTTCCTGATTTACGAGCAACCAGAATTTTGTCACCATTTTCAAATTCACCCAAATATTGGTCAACTTCAACGTTTTTAAGCCTCAAAGTAGCAAAGTCGAACCATCTTTTTTCTCCTCCGATTGTAGATTCCCCTTTTTCTTTGATTGTTATTTTGTGAACTAAATGTTTAGTGAGTAGATTTCCTTTTGCAGATCTATTTCTGATAGAAAGTTCACCGAAATCAAAATCAAACTTAATTTTTTTAAGTCTTGCTTTTGGTTTGTGTTTAACTACAACTGTTTCAGCTTCGGCGTTTGGATTAGCTGAAAAATAATTTATTTTAGAATATTTGCTTCCGCTTGTAACGTCGTATCTTTTGTCTTTGATAATAGATGTCACCGTAAAACGTTTAACATACGTATAGCCTGTTTTTCCGTCTAAATAAGCTACGTTGTATGTTGTTCTTTCGTCATTTTTTCTAAAAATATCAATATGTTCAACATTTTGACCTATAAAGAACTTTTCTTGTACATTGGTCACAAAATATTCTCCGTTATTTAGAAATACAATAACATCGTCTATTTCGGAGCAATCGCTTAAAAACTCTGCTCCTTTTAGTTCTGTTCCGGCAAATCCTTCTTGGTAATTAACATAAAGTTTTTTGTTCGCTACCGCAACTTCTGATGCAATAATATCGTCAAAGTTTCTTATTTCGGTTTTTCTTTCCTTGCCTTTGCCGAATTTTTCTTTTATTCTAATGTAATAGTCAATAGTGTACTGAACAATATGATCCAAATTATATTGCGCTTGTTTGATTTTTTCTTCAAGATTTTTTAGTAGTTCGTCAGCTTTAAAAGAGTCGAATTTGGAAATACGTTTGATTTTTATTTCAGTAAGTTTAATAATATCGTCTCTTGTAACTTCTCTAATCAACAGTTTTTTAAAAGGTTCTAATCCTTTGTCTATTTCTTCTATTATTTGCTCAAAAGTTGTACATTCTTCAATTCGTTGATAAATTTTATTTTGAATAAATATTTTTTCTAAAGATGAAAAGAAATGGGATTCGTTAAGTTCGTCAATTTCTATTTCGAGTTCTTTTGTTAGAAGGTTTTGAGTATTGTTGGTAGCTGCTATTAATAATTCGGTTACAGATAAAAATCTAGGTTTATTTCCTCCAATAACCGTTGAATTTGGAGAAATAGAAACTTCACAATCTGTGAAAGCGTATAGTGCATCAATTGCCTGATCCGGTGTTAAATCTGTATGAATATGAACAATTATTTTTACTTGATCAGATGTTTTGTCTTCTATTTTTTTTATCTTAATTTTTCCTTTGTCATTCGCAGAAAGGATAGATTCTATTAGGGTTGTTGTAGTTTTACCAAATGGTAATTCTGTTATTGTAAGAGTTTTACGGTCAGTTTTTTCAATTTTTGCTCTTACTTTTACTTTTCCGCCTCTAATACCATCGTTATATCTAGAAACATCAATCATTCCTCCTGAAATAAAATCAGGAAACAGCTCAAATTCTTGTTTTTTTAGATATGCAATTGAAGCATCAATTAGTTCGATAAAATTGTGAGGGAGAATTTTTGAAGCTAAACCAACAGCAATACCTTCAACACCTTGCGCTAAAAGTAACGGGAATTTAACAGGCAAATTAATAGGCTCCTGATTTCTTCCGTCATAAGAAGTTTTCCATTCTGTTGTTTTGTGATTAAAAAGTACTTCAAGTGCAAATTTTGAAAGTCTGGCTTCAATATAACGTGGTGCTGCTGCTGAATCTCCTGTAAGAGTATTTCCCCAGTTTCCCTGAGCGTCAATAAGAAGTTCTTTTTGGCCTAGTTGAACAAGAGCATCTCCAATAGAAGCGTCGCCATGTGGGTGATATTGCATGGTGTATCCAATGATATTTGCGACTTTATTGTATCGACCATCATCGAGGCGTTTCATTGCGTGTAAAATTCTACGCTGAACAGGTTTTAATCCGTCATTTAGATGAGGAACTGCTCTTTCTAATATAACATAAGAAGCATAATCTAAAAACCAGTTTTTATACATTCCGGAAACAGATATTATCGACATATCATTGTTTTCGACGTTTTCAGTATTTTGTTCAATTTCGTTTTTGTGGTCTTCGTCCATTTTTATCCTAATTTTACAACGAGTGCAAAAATAGATAAAATTTTTTACAAGTATAAAATACATTTATCCACAAAATCGTACTTTCTGTTGGGTATTGTGAATAACT
Source organism: Bacteroidales bacterium (assembly GCA_016938685.1). GTDB lineage: Bacteria > Bacteroidota > Bacteroidia > Bacteroidales > JAFGUD01 > JAFGUD01. The sequence continues at coordinate 3,039 of JAFGUD010000339.1, forward strand.
ATTTGTTTTTTCAATAAAAAAAGCCACACGAGGTGGCTTCATTATATATATCGGTTTGATTATTCTCAATAATGCGACAAATATTGTAAATTTTAAAAAAAAATTATTTGCTTCCAACAAAAGATAATATTCCAACCGCACAAGTTTTCTTATCTTCAATTCCGTCTTGAAAACGGATTGAAACATAGTACATTCCTGATTTTCTGCATACAAAGTCGAAAGACTCATAATATTTTCCTGTTTTAGGATCATAAGTAGAACCGTAAGGAGCTGTTTTTTCAGGATGTTGACTGTCATAAAGAGTAAGAATCACCTTTTTTTCAAAACCTTCCGGAGTACAAAGATTAAATCTGTAATGAGCATCTTTATTTAGAACAACAGTCCAACGAGCACCGCTTTCTGATGATTTTGAATTTTTAAGTTTTGTGTTAAAGTCACGCAAATATATACTTTGACCTTTAGTTGCACAAGCATAAACCATTTGTTGACGACATTGTGCATCAGCTTTTTGCGGTAAAAAACTTATAAATGCAAATGCAACGATAAGTGTAATTATGAGTTTTTTCATATTATAAGTTTATTAATTTGTTACGAATTTTTTCTGTTATTAGTGTTATTTGTTGAAGTTGTTCGTCAGTCATTTCGACTATACTTTCTTCGTTTTGAATTATTGTTATGTGTCCGTCTATTACTTGTGTTTCAGGCTCTCCAACTTGATATGTTATTTTGACTTCGTCATAAATCTTCTGAAATTCTTTGAAGTCTGTAACTAAACTTTCAAAATAAGGATCGTCTTTGTAGATTTTAAGAATTGGATAAAGCATGTTGAACAAAATCTTTTGTTCTCCAATACGTTCTCTCAATTTTTCGGATTTTTTTTCTTCTGTTACTTGTGTTAACAAATATAATCCTTCTAGCCAAACTCCTGTAATAGCAAGTAAACTAAGGTTACTTCTTCCACTTTCTCTTAGATAAGAGTCCATGTTTTGAAAACTTTGAACTGAAAGAAAAAGTAATGAATCAATGTTGTCATTGTTTGTGGCAATTCTTTTAAAAGACTGAAAATCAAAGAATTGACTTACTTTTAAATCGTCAGATAACCTTTTAATTGCTGAAAGATATTCTACAATTAACGAAGATCTTTCGTAAACGTTTAAATATCCTAAATCTGCACTCATAACTCCTAAGGCAAAAGCTTTTTTGTTATTTGTGTCGTAATTTTCAGTAAGTCCGGGATCTACCAGGTATTTTTTTGAAAATGGGACATTTAATGTACTCATAAGTGCGGCCATTTCAACAGGAGATGAAAAACTACTTATTATTTCGTTAATAGCATCTTCGTTGATAACAGGAGACTGAGTAGTATTCTGATCCATTATTAAGTCATCTAAATCCGCCTCATCATTATTGCAACCGCATCCAACAGTAAGCGATTGTAATGAAAAAATTAGTGCAAAAATTAGTATGCCTGATATATATCTTTTGAGCATATGAAATGGTTTATAAGGCAAAATTATAAATTGTTTTAATAAAATCAAAATTTTTAAATTATCTGTTGCCGTAAAGCAACCTTATTGAATATGAAATTTTGCATTGTAACTATCAGTACTACAATTATTATACCCCATAATTACTTGCGTTTTTTTCGTTTGCGAATAAACTTAAATAACTTTTCAATTCCCGCTAAACCTTTTTTGAAATGTTCAAAATAGAGTGGGGGATAAAGCATCAAAGTCATAAACCAAATAACAAACATGTTAAACCAAAATGTATCGTAATATCGCCCCATAAAATATTTTCTGGGTGCGTAAAAATGAGATCTGAAGCCAATAAAGTTTGTATCATCAGGATCCTGGAAAATTGGTTCTGCTTGTCGTACTAATTTATCTTTGTAACGAAGTATTTTGTATTTTTCGTATGTATTGGTTACAATGTCTTTTAGATGTTCATTTTCATATTTGTTTCGCATCATTATGTAAACACCGGGATGTTTGCTTGCCCAGGCAATTTTTATTGCTTCTTTTTCACTGTCTTTTTGGAAGTTTATTGTTCCATAATATGCTTTTAATTCTTCAAGATAAAATATCGTTTCATCATAAATATCTTCATCAAAGTCTCTAAGAGTCAGACTGTTGACGTAATCAAAACTAACTTTCTCACCAGTTTTATTCAACTCTTTTTCAATTTCGTTTTTAACTAGTGCTAAGTTGTCGATAATCATCGAGTCTATTGAGTCAGCATTTGCATCTTCGTAAAAATCTTTTGTATCGATTCCGTCTAAAACATCTATTATATTGTTTTCTATTTCAGGAATCCAATGTACTTGCATAAAATCTGCTGTACTAATATCTTTATCTAATTCGAAAAAATAGGATTCAAATTTGTTACTCTTAAATTGATGTACCATAATTGCTTCGTAAGCCCATCTTGACTGCATAAATTCTGCTACAATTGGTACTTTATCAACGCTTCCAATTTTTCTGTTTAATTTACTAAAACTAAACATTGCTCCTCCTAATGCCATAAGTGGAATCATGATAAGAGGAATAAGAATATAAATAGTTACGGCTGAGTTGAAAGTTGCTGAGATGTTGAGTCCAAGCATGTTGGCATAAACAAATGTGGAGAATAATGCTAACCAAAAGTAAAATCCCATTCCTATAATTCCAAGTATTGTGTTGCCAATAAGAACGTATTCTAAGGCTTGAATAGCAGAAATAGTTATTAAAATTATTATTTTAGAAATTAGATATCCTGATCTTGATAGATTTAGAAATTTTTCCCGTTTTAGAATTTTTCTGTCTCTAAATATTTCTTCTGCACTAACTGTTAATCCCAAGAAAAGAGCAACAACAATGCTCATGAAAATATATGGAGGTATATTTTCGTTGTCGAAAAATATATATTTAGAAGAGTTAGGGTCTGCAATGTATCTGATTAAGAAAGCAAGAATTAAACCCAACAACGGGGCTTCGGTCATACTTAAAACTATATATTGAGTATTGCTTAATTTTGATAATATGTCTCTTGTTAAAAATATTTTGAATTGATTAAACCAATTTGGAAGATTTAATGTTTTTTGAGGTTCTTCTTCAACAATCTCAATTCTTTTAATATCTTTAGAATTATAATAAGTTTCCGACCAAGCCGGAGGTGTTACTTTTCTGTTGGGAGTGTATCTACCAAATTCGTCAACTACTTTTGATTCTATAATATCAAAAATAAGTTCAGGTTTTACTGTTCCGCAAACCGGACATTCGCCTACATCGCTGTTAACTTGTTTGTCCAGAGATTTGAAATACATAATAGCTTCTACCGGATTACCGTAATAAATTTGGTAACCGCCGGTATCAAGGATCATCATGTTGTCAAACATTTTGTATATGTCTGACGATGGTTGGTGAATTACAACAAAGATAAGTTTTCCCTTTAAAGCTAATTCCCTGAGCAAATCCATTACGTTTTCTGAATCTCTTGATGATAATCCCGATGTTGGCTCATCAACGAAAAGAATAAGGGGTTCGCGAATTAATTCAAGTGCTATATTTAAACGTTTTCTTTGTCCTCCGCTGATAAGTTTATTAAAAACGTTACCAACTTTTAGGTGTTTTATTTTATCGAGACCTAAATTTTGAAGTGTTTTGTTAACAAGTTCTGTAAGCTCTGCTTTTCCTTTGTCTCTAAAACAAAGTTTAGCACTATAATAAAGATTTTGAAAAACTGAAAGTTCTTCAATCAACAGATCGTCCTGCGGAATATATCCTATAAGTCCTTCTAGCTTTTCTTTTTCTTTATGAAGGTTAATGCTATTAATAAGAACTTCTCCACTTGTTGGTGTATAAATACCTGAAAGAATATTTAAAAGAGTTGTTTTACCTGAACCGCTTGCTCCAAGAATACCAATTAGTTTTCCTTGTGTTTCGGAAAGGTTTACTCTTCTGAGGCCAATATCTCCGGTTGGAAATTTGTAATGAACATCAATTACGTTAAACGATAATCTGGAAATATTTATATCGGATAAAAATTTAGCAACAACATCACTGTAATAAATAGGTTTTCCCTTTGGAAGTTTTAGTGTGCTTCCGGTAGCATACAGATAAATTCTTTGGTTGCTAATAGGTAGTCCGTTAAGCTGTATGGCTTCGGAGCCCGTATAACGCATAAAATAGAGCTCGGAGCTGGCTATCCTGAGAACTAAAAGAATACCATCAATGTGTTCAGTTTTGATAGACAAACAATGTTCGCATTGGAGGTCTACGTCATCTATTATTAGAATGCTACTCTTGTCTAATTTTTCAAAGTCGTTTTCGATAACAAAATCTCTAATGTTATCGTATTCTTCTTTTGAGATATTAAAAACTTCAGCAACAGTATCTATAATTGCCATTCTTTGTTCGGTAAATTGTCTGCTGGTATTAACCATTTCAAACAAACGAACAAGAACAACTATTTTTTGGTTTTGGTCAAGAGTTTTGTTTATTTTTCTACAAAGAGCAAGAGTTCTAACAGATTCTTTAACCGGAGTTAGTTTTTTTTTCTTAGTAGATGCCTGCGCAAATTCTCCTATTTCTGCTTTTTCTTTGAATTTTGTAAGATAATCTTGTACCGCTTCGTGACCAAGTTGTTGAGTCAAGAATGATTCTACAAAATCCAGTTCTTTCATGTGAACTCCATCGTCTTGTTTCGCTATAATTGCTAGGAGTTGTATCAGCGCATTTAAAATCTCTTCACTCATTTTTTTCTTTTAAAAAAGATAAAAGGAAAGTTAAATGTTAGTCAACATCATAACTTACTTGTTCAAAAGGAACTTCTACTATGTCGGCGTATTCTTCTCCGGCTTCTTCCATGTCTTCATCATCTTCGGGGTAATGCCATCTGACTAAAACATCATGTCCATCGTCGTACATATCTTCTAATTTCAGTAGAACATCAAGAAGGAGTTTTGACGAAGCAGTGTTAAAATACTCGAGTTTGAAGTCGAATATTGTTTTCCCCAAAGGTCCTTGTGCATATTCATCAAGCCATTCTAAAATAGGTTCATAAAAAGCAACAACATCTTCCGGAAGAGAACGTCCTGAAATTTCGAAAATAGGATTATCATCGTTAGGATCTAAAATAACTTTTGGAGTATCGTCTGTTCCTTGAATTTTAATAGGCTGTAACATATTTTATATTATTTTTTTCAGTTATTAAATTTTGTTTTCGGTTTTTAATCTTGAAATTGTAGATGTAAGAACAAAGAAAGATTTTTCTTCATCAATTTTTATGAAGCTGTATACAAGTTTTTGTCCTGTTTTTCTGGCAATATCTATAAAACCAAGTCCTGCGCCTCCTTTTTCAGAAAGCCTACCTTCTTTTATTTTTTGTTTGTAAAGTTTGTTGAGATTTTCTTTATCAAGTTGATTTATGTGTTCTAACATTTTCTTCAACTCGTCTATTTTATCATTGATTACAACATTACCGGTTGTTACATTATATTCTTTTTCGTCTTTACTGACAAGAAATATTCCTCTTCCGTCTTTAGATTCAATAAAATTAAATTGATTATCGGCGTGTTTACTAATATTCTGTAGACATTCAACCATAACGTGAAAGACTTTTTTCTGAACAGAACTGTAGTCTTCGTCTTTAATCATATTGTTTTCTGTCAGCGAAGTAAATGCTTTTGTAATCTGATGCGTAATTTCGCCCTCGTATGCCAAGTTAATGTTGTTACGTTTCATTTTGATATAGAAATCGTAAACAAATTCGAGAGATTTTTTACTGTCTTTTAATATATTCACCATTGTGATAATGTTTTAAAATTCAACACCTAAAAGAATGATATCGTCTATTTGTTTGAAATCACCTTTCCATTTTAGGAATTCAGTTTCTATAATATTTGAGTAATCAAAGATACTTACTTTTTTGTTACTTTCGATAATATCTCTAATTTGATTATTCTTAAATTTTCGTCCGTCATTGCCTCCTATTTGATCAGCCAAACCATCAGAAAAGAAAAATATTTTATCTTTTTCGACAAATTTGATTGTGTGATTTATAAAGTTTTTTTCAGTCTTGTTTTTCATTGGAATTCCGCCAATTGCTTTAAGGGAGCCTTTATATTGTATGAATTCTCCATCTTCTTTCAGATAGTACAAAGGTCTGTGAGCACCTGCGAAGTCCAGTTGATTATTGTCTAAATTTATTTTGCATAATGCAATATCCATACCATCTCTTGCTTCAGCGTCGGGGTCGTCTTGTTTTAATGTTTTTCTAACATCAAAATGTAGTTTGTCGAGAATTTGACCAGCATTTAGCTCTTTCCCTTCGGTAGCAACAATATTATTGATGAGGAAATAGCCAATGAATGAAAGCAGGGCACCGGGAACTCCATGTCCGGTACAATCAATAGCTGCTATATAAACAATTTCGTTTTGAGGGAAAATCCAAGGAATATCACCACTAACTACATCACGAGGACGATAGAACATAAATGAGTTTGGTAAAGCGTCTCTTATTTTATCTTCGGTAGGTAATATTGCAGTTTGAATTCTACGAGCGTAGTTTATACTTTCAGTAATGCTTTTGTTTTTCTTTTCAATTTCAAGTTGAATTAGTTTTTGTTCTGTAATATCGTGAGCAACAAACAGAATGGTTTCTAGTTCGTTTAAGTCATTAAATTCTGGTATTGCGTTAAACTGTACAATTCGTTCACCTTCTTCTTCAGAGAGGGGGAAAGTTGTTTCTGATTCAAATTTAACGTTGTTTTTTAGAATTTTATCAAGAGCATTTTGGAAAACATTTTTTATTTCTGTTGGTAGTGTTGTGTCTTTTATTGTGTTTCCAATAAGATTTCTTTTTCCGACACTGATAAATTGTTCGGCAATTGGGTTCGCATAAAAGAATTTTCCTTCACCGTTTACCCTAACAATCATATCAATAGAATTTTCAGATAGAGCTTGCATTCTACCGCTCATACGTTGTGCCCTTTCTGCTATTTTCCGAACAGTGATATCTCGGGTATTAAAAATAATTCCGTTGATTGCGGGATTTTTTAGCAGGTTTCTTCCGGTTGTTTCCAGCCAAATTTCTTCTCCGTCAGTTTTTGTGAAAATTGTTTCAAAAGAAACCGGTTCTTCTGCATTTTCAATAAGAGCAAAAAAGGAGTTTTTAAATTTGGTGTTAGTTTCTTCGTCGAATACTGAAAATCCGTTTTTGCCAACAAGTTCTTCGGCTTCAAATCCAAGGATTGTTTTTATTGATGGACTTTCATAACTAATAATACCATTTTTATTATATATCGAAATAACCTCAGAGGCATTTTCTAACAAAGAGTAAAGTCTTTTTTGCGAACGTTCTACTTCCGAAATTTGAGCAGCAAGTTTTCGGTTTGTTTCTTCAAGTTCTTTTTGTGTTTTTTTCATTTGTTCTGCGTTGTGACGAAGCTCTTCTTCATTTTTTTTGAGCTTATATGTCATTTCGCGAGATTCTAGAAGTAGTTTTTCAGTTCTTTCGTTAACTTTTAAGTTAAAAACTGTTTGCCCAACAATGCCACTAATTTCACGCATCAAATTAATTGTTTTGTCAGGTAAATTGTTATCTAAAGACGCAATTTCAATAACACCTTGCAGTTTTTCGTCACCTAGCAATGGAGTAATAAGAATGGATCTGGGTTTTTTGTCGCCCAAGATACCTGAAGAAATTGTAACATAATCGTCAGGAATTTCTTTTCTATATATAATGTCTTTTTCAAAAGCGGCTGCCCCAATTAATCCTTGCCCTATTTGGAAGGTTTTGTTTTCGTATTTTCTTCTATTGTATGCGTATGTTGCAATGTTTTTTAGTAATTTTTCATCATTATCGTATATGTAAAAGGCTCCTTGAACTGCGTTAACGTAGTCGACTAGAGTAACTAATGTTTCGTATGATAAATCTTCAATTTTGTTGTGGAAACGAAGAATGTCTCCAACCATTTCTTTTCCTTTTGCAATCCATGACTGTTCTGCTTCTCTTTGTGAGGTTTCAATGAGGTTATTCCGCATCAAAAGTAATGATTGTCCAAGCATATCATTTGAATCAACTTCTAAATCTGCAGCTAGTTCTCCTTGACCGATTTTTTTTGCAAAATCGGAGTTTCTTTGAAGAACATCATTCATTTTGATGATTGTTTGGTTAAGTTCGTTTCGTATTTTGGATGTGTTGATAATAAGAACGTGAAAAATGACAGCTAGAACAAAGGGAGCTAGATCAATAATATATAGAATTCTGTTGTGGGTGTGAATAAAATATAGCCCGTCAAAATTAAAATGTATTCCGTTTTCGTTTTTAATTTCAATAATCCATGCAACCAGTGGGAATAGCAATCCGAACAAAAAGCCTAATAGAGTAAATCTATAATTTGTATTTCTATTTAATTTGTCTTTGGCCATTTAGCAATTGTCTGTTTTTGTTTAGCAAAATTATAAAAAAAGTTTAAAGTTAAAATTTAAAAATTCAAACGGGCTTTCTATTCCAAACTATCGAGCCAATCTTTATAAAGTTTGTCTTGTTCTGTGTCAAATTGTTCAGCTATTTCTTCCTCTAATTCTTTTAGCCTTTCATTTTCTTCTTCTACTTGTTGGAATTCTTTAAAAAGTTCATCCATGTTTTGTGTCATTATCTGTTCCTGAACCGTAAGTTCTTGTTCTAGTCTTTTTTGTTCAGAAATATCAAATGCCAAATATAATATTTTTGAAATTTTTCCTTCATTATCTTTTACTGGAGTATATTGATTTAGTAACCAAATATCTTCGTCTGTTTTTTTGTTTTTTCTTTTTACGACAATTTGCTCTAAGTTCCCGTCGACAACACTCTTCCATAATTTAATAAAATCGTCTCTTTCTTCTTCAATAATAAATTCTAAAATATTTTTTCCGATCATTGTTTCAGGATCATATCCCATTGTATCAACGTGAATATGGTTTGACGAAATAAATAACCCTTCCGGAGTATATTCAGCTCTCATAAGGGTTTGATCAACTGCTGTGAAAAGAGCAGACAGTTCAATCTCGTTTTCTTGTGATTTCGCTAACAGTTCTACTGAACTTTGTTCTAGACGTTTTTCTTCGGTTATATCAATACCTAAGTATAATACTTCAATAACTCTGCCAGATGAATCAAAAATTGGATTATACTGATTTTTTAGCCAGATTGTTTTGTTTGTTGTTTTATTAAATCGTTTTACTACAAGCTCCTTTTGATTTCCTTGTGTTAATTCTGTCCACATTTTTTGAAAATCCTCTTTCTCTTCTTCTGGAATAAATTCAAGAATGTTTTTGCCGAGCATATTTTCAATTTTATAGCCCATTATGTTTCTGTGAACTTCATTAGATTCAAAAAACAAACCTTCAACAGAGTATCTTGCACGCATAATTGTTCTGTCTATACCGGCTAAAATACCTTTAAGTTCTAATTCTTTTAGTTGAGCATCTATAAGTAAATCTACAGCTTTTTGTTCAGCTTGTTTTTGTTCTGAAATATTGATGGCAAGATATAGAACTTTAATTACGTCTCCTGCCTTGTTTTTAATCGGAGTATATTGATTAAGAAGCCATACATCCTCACCTGTTTCTTTATTTGTTCTTTTTACCGTTAGATGTTCTAAGTTGCCTTTTTTTACGCTTTCCCAAGTCTTGATAAATTCTTCTTTGTCATTGTCCTCTATAAATTCAAGAATGTTTTTACCAGTCATTTGGGCTTTGTCGTATCCAAGTGTTTTAACGTGAATGTCATTAGAATCGATAAATGTTCCTTCTGCTGTGTATTCTGCTCTCATAATAGCCTGATCAACACCGGAAAGAATACCGGATAATTCCAATTCTTTTTCTTGTGAACTTGTTAATAATTCGGCGGCTATATTTTCTGCAACTTTTTGTTCTGAGATGTCAATTGCAAGATATAGTATTTTAACAATTTTCCCATTTTCATCTTCGATGGGGGTATATTGATTTAAAAGCCAAATTTCATCACCAGTGGATTGGTTGATTCTTTTAACCGTAATTTGTTCCAGATTTCCTTCTTTAACGCTATTCCATACTTCTGTAAATTCTTCTTTGTCCTCTTCCGGAATAAAGTTTATAATATTTTGGCCTTTCATTTTTGCAATATCGTACCCTAACGTTTGAACGTGTATTTCATTAGCATCAATAAAAGCACCATCTGGGGAGTATTCGGCACGCATAATTGCTTGGTCGATACCAATAAAAAGTCCTCGAAGTTCGTGCTCTTTTTGTTGAGTTTGTTTTAATAATTCTTGTGCTCTTGCCTCAGCAACTTTTTGTTCGGTTATGTCAATAGCAAGATAAAGAATTTTTGTTACTTTGTTGTTCTCATCTAGAATAGGATTATACTGGTTGATTAACCAAATATCTTTGCCGGTACTACGATTAACTCTTTTTACTGTTAATTCTTTTGCTTTTCCTAAACCAACTTCTCTCCATAGTTTATTAAATTCTTCTTTTTGATCTTCTTGAATAAAGTCTAAGATACTTTTCCCAATCATGTTTTTAAGTTCATATCCCATGATGCGGCGGTGAACTTCATTTGAGCTGATAAAATTACCTTCAACAGTATATTCAGCTCGCATAATTGTTCTGTCAATACCAGAAAGAACCCCTTTTAATTCAACTTCTTTTTCTTGAGTTTCAATAAGAAGTGCGTTAGATTTTTCTTCTGCAACTTTTTGTTCGGTGATATCGATTGCCAAGTACAGCACTTTTATTACTTTACCTTTATCGTCTTTAATTGGGGTATATTGATTAAGTAGCCAAATGTCTGCTCCTGTTTGTTTGTTTTGTCTTTTTACCGTGATTTGATATGGCTTTCCACTAGAGACTTCACTCCATAACTTTTTGAAATTTTCTTTTTCTTCTTCTTGAATAAATTCCAGAATGTTTTTTCCTTTCATTTGTTCTATGTCGTAACCCATTGTTTGACGGTGAACAAAGTTGGAGTTGATGAATTTACCATCTACAGAATATTCTGCACGCATAAGAGTTTGGTCTACTCCGGTAAGGATACCGGTCATCTCGATTTCGTTTCTTTTAGCAGATTGGTGAGCTTTGTTTACCTCTTCCATTGTTTCTTGAAGAATTTTCTCACGTGCCGAAAGTTCGTCTGATTTTTTCTGTGATTCTTTAAGTAGTTCAACTGTTCTTGCATTAATTTTAACGGCTTCTAAAGTCGAGGCAACAGAACGAGAAAGTGTTTCGGAAAATTCTATTTCGAAATCTTCAAAATTTCTAAGAGCTGCGATTTCAATTATTCCAAGCAGTCCGTTGTCTGTTAGTAAAGGCAGAATTAGAAGGTTATTTGGAGGAGAATCACCAAGGCCTGATTCGATTTCAAGATAATCTGATGGTATTTTGTTTAGATGGATTGTCGTTTGATCTATAGCAACTGTTCCAATAAGTCCTTCTCCAAAATATATTCTTTTTGAATAATATTTTTTTCTGTCGTATGCAAATGCTGCAAGAAGTTCAAGATATGGTTCTTCTTTTTCGGGATTTTGCACAATAAATAATCCACCAACGGAAGCCTCTAGATACTTAACAAGGGCTTTAATAATTTCATCGGAAAGAATGGTTAAATTATTAGAATGTTGGCGCATTAGTTCTGAAAACATATTAATTCCAGTGTTTGCCCATTCTTTTTGTTTGTCACTTTTCTGACGAATTTCTATTTCTTTTTGAGATTCAATTAGTTGATCTTTTAAAGACTGTATAGTGTTGGAAATTACATCGTTTTTGCCTAAACTTTTTAATTCAAATTCGTAATTTTTATTTTTTAATTCGTTTATATAATTATTAATTCTTTTGTAGTTATCGTTTATTTGTTTGATGGATTTTAACGAAACTGATTTTTCTTTTTCGTCTTCTACAGATATTTTAATTGTTTCTCCAGAAGATAATCTATTCAAATAAGGTTCGATAATTTGTGGTAATTTTAGATTTTCTTTAAAAAACACAATACTCAAAACAATAAAAAGGCCTAAAAACAATAAAAAACTAAATAAAATGCGAATTATTATTTGTGTAATATTTTTTTCCATAGAATCTATGGATATTCCAAAACTGTTATTGTTTTGTTGTTTTAATTTTTTTAAAATAGAAATTAAATTTTGGTAAGAAAGCAATTCTTTGTTGAATAACCGACTAATGTTTTTTAGACTAATTTCTTCTTTTTTATATTCGTTGAATATTTCGTAAATAATGTTTTGAAATATTTGATATTCAAGAGAAAACTCATCAAGAGTTAAGTTCTCGTTTACGTTGTTGGTAAGGTTTTCGTATTTTTTTGTGATTTGAAGAATTGAGTCGTTAGTTTGAAAAAATGAATTTTGGATATCAATAAAATCATCAAGTTTTTCGTAAGAAATATGATTAAACACTATAAACGAGTTTATAATTCTTTGAGAATTATTGATTAAATTGTTTTTTTGAAGATAAGTTTTTGTTAAATAGTTTTTATTTATATTAATTTCTCTTTGAAATGCGTTAAAGTGAAGAAATAATGACATAGCAAAAACAAGAACAATTACAGAAAGTATAATTATTTTCAGTCTAATTGATATATCTTTTAATTTGAGTTTACTCATCTCGTTTATTTCTCGCTAAGTTGAATTATACAAAAATAGAAATTTTTTTTTTTAACGAAAATATTTTTTTTTTTTACGCTAAATAATTGAAAAATAGATTGAAAAACAAGGTTTTTAAAGTTCTTGTTTTAAAATGAAATTCCCGACTACTTTTTTAATTTCGTCTATTGCTTTTTTTAAGTTGTCGTTAGTTATTGTCACGTCAAATTCATTTGCAAAAGTCATTTCAAATTTGGCTTTTTCTATTCTTTTTTTGAAACTTTCTTCTGTTTCTGTTCCTCTTTTTTGAAGGCGTTTTTTTAATTCTTCTATTGATGGTGGTTTTATAAAGATAGAAATTGAGTTTTCAGGAAATGTTTTTTTAATATTTAACCCGCCTTTTACATCAACGTCAAAAATAAGGTTTTTGTTTAAGTTCCAAACTCTTTTAACTTCTGATTTTAAGGTTCCGTAGAATTGGTTATTATATACCTCTTCCCATTCAATAAATTCGTCATTTTTTATTTTTTCTTTAAAATTATCAACAGAAAGAAAGTGATAGTCTTTGCCGTTAATTTCATTTTCTCGTGGTTTTCTACTAGCTGCTGATATGGAAAACATGAGTTTAAGTTCTTCTTCCTGCATTAGTTCTTTTACCAAAGTTGTTTTTCCGGCACCAGAAGGCGCAGAAACTATAATTAACTTGTTCATTTTTTAAAGTTTGAATCCAATAACTAAAATATCATCAGTTTGGCGTGTTGTTTCCATCCAGTTTGTTACGGCTTTGTCAAGTATTTCTTTTTGTTCTTCCATCGGTTTTTGATAGATTTCCAGTAGCAAGTCTTTAAATCTTTTAATCATAAATTTAGAATGATCATCGCCTCCAAATTGGTCTGCATAGCCATCGGAGAAGATATAGAACCAAGTAGGGGAGCTGTATTTTATCGTGTGTCTTTCAAATTCGCCAAATTGGAATCCTCCTATTGATTGGCGACTACCTTTTATTTTTGTTATTTCTTCATTTGAAATGTAAAATAGAGGATTTTTAGCACCTGAAAATTCTACGGTTTTATTTTCTTCGTCAATAACGCAAAGAGCCATATCCATTCCGTCTTGATTTTCAGTTGTATCTTGTTTAAGGGCAGTTCTAACGTATTTGTTCAGAAGTTCAAGTATTTCTGAGGCATCTGAAACTCCTTTATTACTAACTATTGTTGTTAGGATTTCGGCTCCAATCATGCTCATAAAGGCGCCTGGAACGCCGTGTCCGGTACAATCAACTGCCGCAATGAATGCTTTGTCTTCTCTTTTTGAAAACCAATAGAAGTCGCCTGAAACTATATCGCGAGGTTTGAATAATATAAAATGTTCTTTAAGATGTTTTTGAATAGTAGAATTTAAGGGCAACATTGCTGTTTGAATTCTTTTTGCGTATTCGATGCTTGATGTTATATCCTTATTGATTTTTTGAATTTCTTCGTTTTGTTCTGCTAATTGGTCTCTTTGTGATTCTATTTCTTCTTTTTGTTGTTCTATTTCTTGTGTTCTAAGTTTTACTTGTTCCTCCAGATATTCTTTTTGTAATCTCAATCTGCGAGTGTACCAAAATACAATTAGCCAAATAAGTAACCCTGCTAAAACAAAATATCCAATAAATGCCAAGATGGTGAGATACCAAGGCGGTTTGATTACAAATTCGTAACTGGCAATTGTGCTTTCTATTAAATATTGATTTCTTGCTTTTACTTGAAATTTGTATTCGCCGGGTTTTAAGTTTGAATAATCTTTGTAGTTTTCCGAAGTCCACTCAGACCATTTTTGATCGTTTCCTTCCAAAAAGTATTTGTATTCAATTTTATCAGGAGATTGCAGGTATGTGCCTGAAAAAGTGAATCTTAAGTTTCCGTTTTTGTATTCTAATATAGGAATCTGAGATAGTAATTGTTCCGAACCAACTAGCGAGTCTTTTGTTATGAATGCACCATTGAAGATTATTGAATCAGAATTAAGAATTTTTACCGAACGTATAAATGCAGGGAATTCAATAGCGTAATTATTTTCGATAGTTTCGTCGTAGTGAACAAAACCGTTTGGTCCTCCGATTAGATATGTGTTTTCTGAGAGTTGGTCAAAGAAGAAGATTTTGTTTTTAAAGGGTAAAAAAGGTTCTCTAATTTTAACAAATCCACTATCTGTATTTTTTAGGTAACATAATTCCCAATTCATTTCGTCGTTGTTGGTAGTTTCTTCTTTATACCAAATATTTCCATGCGAATCTTTGTTGATAAAACGAACAGATACGTTTGTTCCAATAACATCGTTTAATTCATCGTACGGAGAAAAATTATTGTTAGATGGGTTGTATTTATATAGACCTTCTTTGGTTGAAAAATAAAGATTGTTGTCAATTTTAAAAATTTTATTATTTTCTTGAGAAGGCAGTCCATTTAATCCGTGTATTGTATCAAATACCGTTGCTTCAGTTATTTGATTAAAGTATTGGTCAAATTTTATTTTGTAGACACCTTGGTTTTTGTTTGAAATCCAAAAATAACCGTTTTCATCTTGTTCAAGATATTCTCCGTATATATCTTGCTCGTATATTTGCTGAATATCATGAGAAAGAGTCCACTTTCCGTTGTTTTTTTTGTATATAAAAATTGCTTGTGATAATCCAATAATTGTATTTGAGTCTTCTTTGGGTACTCTGAAAATTTTAACTCCACGTACAGCTCTGTCTGTTCCTTCTGCTAAGAAATATATTGCTGTAAAATTTTCTATATCAAATAAACCGTTTGCAGAAGCTGCAATTAGTTTATTATCAACTATATCTAAAAATTCTGTCTTAATGTTTCCCGAAGGATTTTTTATTTGAGTAAAGTCTGCTTTTTTTATTTTGTTTTCATAATCAGTCCATTTTTTATAATACACACCTGATGTGGTTGCAATGTATAAAATATTATTAAATAATTTTGAACTAAAACTTGTTGATTCGTTTTCAAAACCATTGAATTGATTGTAAGTTGTGAAAGGAGAAAAAAGATATACTGTTGAAATACCATTATCTGTACAAAGCCATAAATTTTCTTGGTTATCTAGCGTTGCCCTGTATATTTTATCGTTTTGTAAGCCGTTTTGAGATGTTATGAATTGAATGATTTTAAACTCTTTATCAGTAATTAGAATTCCTCCATCGTTAAGTTGAAAAGCATAATAGTCATCTTTAATGCTAATTGCTCTGTAAAGGTTTCTATCTATTATACTGTCAATTGGTGTCTTCTTGGGTGTTATTTTTCCATCTTTCATTGTATAGGCTCCATCGAACCATGTGAAAATCAAAAGAGAATCTTGTTTGTAATTAAGAAGTGTTCTTAAATATGAATTGTTAATTATTTCAGATTCTACTATAAATTTTAAGTCGTTATTAGCCAGTTCATAAATTCCCTTATATTTAGTGTAAATGTATATTTTACCATTTACTTGATAAGAAATTAAAAATAGTCCTTCGGGAAAATAATTTTCGATAGGTAGAACAGTAATAGAATCGTTTTTGTATAAAAATATTTCATCGAAAGTTTGAAAAAAGATTGCAGAATCTTCGGTAACAAAGATGTCCCATATTTTTTGAAAATCTTTATGATCATCTGGGATTTTATCGCTTAGGCTTTTAAATACTAAACTTCCATTTGAAGTAGGGTGTAGGTATCCGATTTCATTATCTCCGCCAACGTAAATTACATTTTTATTGTCCACGCATAAAGCTGTAATTGATGTTTCAGTTTCTGAAACTTTTATTTTATTCCAATTTTGTCCGTCAAATTCTAAAACTGAGCCGTCGGAGTTACCGAAATACATTAATCCTCTTTGGTCTTGAACAGCTATCCAATTTTGTCTTGCTCCTGAATATGTTTCGGGAGAATAATTATTGATAAATGGAATTTCTCCCAAATTTTTTATTTGAGAAAATGATGGTAATGTTAGAATTACTAAGAAAAATATTTGAAAAAGTTTCTTCATGTTTTTCTGTTTTTGTTTAGATCTTTTCTCCCTTGTTTTCTGTCTATAATACTACAGGAGCTTTGTGTTTGATCTTTCTTCGCTAATTAAGTTAAGTTAAGCAAATTTCAGTCCGATAAATATAATTTTGACCGTTAAAATTATAAAATTAAAAATTCTTTTAGATAAAAAAAATCTATAATATTTTAATTCTTGATTTAATTCTCTGTTTTTCAGCGCATTATGTTTTAAAAATTTTGAAAAATTATGTTGCTTTTCTCATCTAAAATTAAATAGTACGGCGTTGGTAATTCTTTTATTTTGTTATTGTAGGTGTTGCTTTTTTTAGTGTATCCAAGTATGTTTATTGTTTGACTGTTTATTTTATATGCGCATGTTCCCCACATAAAATGATTTGGAATAATTTCTTTGCTTTGGATATATTTTCCGTTTGTGGAAAATTTCATGATTATAATATTTGATTTTGTGTTGATGAAGTTTTCATTTCCAATTGCTATTCTGCTGTAGTTTGCTATTAAATGGAAAGTTGTGTCCATTTTTATTATGTTTATCAAATTTGCGTCGAAATAGAAATTCTGTTGCCACAATATTTTATCCGAAGCGATATCTATTTTTTGAATAGTTAGCGAATCATCTGTTTGATCAAAATTATCAATTTTTGTTCCATGAAAAGCTATTGTTATTTCATCGTTTATTTCGTCATAATCTATAAATCTTGGGTAATTTTCGTTTTGTAACTTCTTTTTATAAACTTGTTTACCATCAGCATTTAATCTAATTACCGAATTTTGATTTTTTTCGTCTATAGTTGTGTGGATTATTGCTACACAGCCTTCGGGTGTTGCTTTTACTATTGTTCCGTATTCATAAGCATTTGTGCCTGCAGTTGTGTTTTTTATCCATTCTACCTGATTATTGACTATTTTAGCTATAAAAGCCGAAGAGCCGGTTGCGGTTTTGAAATAACCTGTGACATATTTTTCTCCTAAAATATTTTCATCAACACTAATGGTATAATATTCGTTTGGATTTCCTGTTTGTGGTTCTATGTTTTTAATTATCAGGCTTATATCTTTTCCTTTATGAGTTGTTTTTATTGGTTTTGAATGTAAGTGAAAATAATCTCTGTTTGTTGAATATTCAAACTTTTTAATGTCTTTTAAAAATAGTTCATTTAAACTGGTGTTTTCTTGTTGAATATATTTATTTATTCCTTCAAAACCTTGATAGCTGAAATCAAAAAAATCTTTGTGTTTAGTGTAAGTTTCTTTTGTGAATTTTTGATTAAGTATGGTAAGTAAAGAGTCTGTTTTTTGTTTCAAAATGGCTAATTCGTAATATTCGATAGCTCTGTTTTGGTTTGAAACTGAATAGTTTGAAGTGTCATTGAAAATTCTTTTTCCTTTTACCAAGTAATCAATTTTGGATTTTCTGTATAAAAATAAGTCGGTTAAGAATGAATTGTAATCGAATTTTTCTATTTCAAATAATGTTTTTTGGTCAATTTCATAGGTTTCGTAAGAGTTTGAGAATTTGTTTGTGTTTGAAAGTTCTGCTTCCTTGGCTACTAATTCTTTGTTTGTCAAAATTATAGTTTCTCTAAAATGGCTTATGTCTGTTCCAAGATTGTTTTGTACTTCTTTTGCCCAGGTTTTGTAGTCCCATATTTTTATAGAATCAATTAAAAAGTTAGACCTTGTAATTCCTTGAAGTCTGTATATTTTAATTGGGCTTATTGAAATTTGTTGATTGTAGTTTTTTATGGGGTAATTATTGATTGAAATTTTATATTGTTCATAGAAAAGCATTGTTGAGTCAAATAATAATATGAGTTCGTTTGTTGATTTTAATATTGACGATTTTTGTTCTAAATAAATATCTTTTAATTGTGCGTAATTTTCGATTATTGAAAGGAAAACATCTACTGTTTCGTTGTATTTTTTAACCATTTTGTTAAATAATTCAGCAGATTTGTGTGCGTTTTTGTCAAAGTTATCGATATCTTTTAGTTGTGAATTAATAAAATCCAGAACAATTATATTGTCTAGCTTTTCAACGTTTTGTAATTCAGAAACTGTTTTGTAAAGTTTGTCGTTTTTTTTTGCGTCTTTTTCTTCTTTTTGTAGTTTGCTTATGCACAGGCTGTAATATAGTTTAGTGTTTCTAATATGATACACAGTTTGTTCAAATTCAACTAAAGGGTCTGAGTTTTTTGCCCAAATGTATGAAATGTAGCCAAGTTGAAAATATGTGTTTGGAAATTCAGGGTCGGTTTGTTGATATTCAAACAATTGAGCATAAGCTTTTTCGTAATCTTTGTTATTTATTGTTTCAATAATATCATCATACTTTATAGTTTGTGCGAATGTAATATTTCCAATAAAAAATAAAATTGCTGTTATTAGTGTTTTTTTTGTCATTTTTCTTGTTTTATAAGTAAATATTATTCTGTTACTTCAATTATTTTTAGCTCAACTCTGCGGTTTTTTGCTCTGTTTTCGTCATTTGAATTTGGCAAAATAGGTTGTTTTTCTCCATATCCTTTTGATATTAGTTTTGTTTTGTCTACTTCATGTCTTATAAGATAATCTACAACAGATTTTGCTCTTTTTTCAGATAGTTTTTGATTATATGTGTCTGAACCAACATCATCTGTATGTGCCGAAATTTCAACTTTAATTTCAGGATTTTCGTTCATTAGTATTACAACATTGTCCAATTCTGTGTATGATTCTACGTTCAGTTCCGCAGAATTTGTTTCAAATGTTATGTTACTTAATTCAATTTTAACGTCTTGTATTAGTGGTTGAAGTTTTATATTGTTAGTTTTATCTGTATTGTCTGTTATTTCTATTGTTTCATTGTAAAAAGCGTAACCATGCGGATTTATTGTTAAATCATAAACATCTCCCTTTCTTACAAATATTGTAACTTCACCATTTGAATTTGTTTTAGCTTTTGATACTATTTCTTTTGATGTGCTTTGATTTTTCAAAATAATGTCACATTCAATTCCTTCTCCGTTTTGGGAATCAATAATTTGAAAAGTGTATTTTGCTTTGTATGAGTTTACTTCTATGTTTTTTTCAAAAGTGTTGAAAATAACGGTTCCGCTCAAATCAATTTCAAAATAATTGGGGTCTGAAAATTCGCTTGTTAGTTCTATTTTGTATTTTTCGCCAATTGGCAAAGTGAGTAAATATTTGCCCTTGTTTAGTTCTTTTGTGTTTGTGTTAATTACAGTATTTGTTTTAGCGTTTTTGGCAACTATATTAACATCAAAAGGTTCGTATATTTCTTTGTCGTAAACATTTAGATATAGCATTGTTTGGTTAAATAGTTTTGCGTTTATTGTTGATTTATTATCTTCTGAGTTTTTGTTGTTGAAATTTACAAATTGGTGTGAATAATTTTCTGATGAAAAATCTAGTACATATTCAGAATTTAAAGGTAGAAAAATTGTGTATTCTCCTGTTTCTGAGTTGTTTGCGTAAACTCCTGTTTTTACGATTGAAGTTGGATCTAGTAATGAAATTGTTGCAGCAATAGGTTTATCTTCTGTATTTGTTATTTTTCCGCTTAAAATGAATGTTTTTTCTGGTTTGAAATTTTTTGGTAGATTTGCTATTCTTAATTCGGATTTTTTGTCATTGTTACTTGATGCGAAAATTATTGTTTCTCCTTTATAATCAATAGCAGGGTAATAGTTATCTTCTTTTGTAAAAGTTCCTACAGCCATAGGATTTATCCAAATGTTTGAAAAAAGATTTTTTGCGTAGTAAAATTTGAATTTTTTTTCTCCTTCTCGTTTTGATGCAAAAATAAGAGTTTTATTGTCGGATAATACTCTTGGTGTTCTTTCGCATTCTATATTTAGTGGCGACAATAGAGCTTTTGGTTGTGACCATTCAAAGTTTTCATCTTTTTTACTAATGTATATTTTCCCGCATTCTTTGTCTTTTTCGTCTTCAAATCTCACAAAATATAAAATATTGTCATTTGGAGAAATAGATGGTTCTCCTTCGTTTTTTGTTGAATTAATATTTGAGGGTAATGCTTCGGGCGTAGACCAACCATTTGTTGTTCTGCTGCTTACAAAAATGTCTGTATTAGTGTCGTTTTGAGCTTCAAAATATATTTTGGAAGCATCGAAATTATAAACAGGTGAGTTTTTGTATGTCTCTTCTCCTAGATTTGTGTTAAGTTCTTTTAATTCAGTGGGTTCTGTCCAGTTTGTGTTGTCTTTTTTACTTTCATAAAATTTGTACATTTCGTTTTCTTTCACAACAAAAATTAAGAAATTGCCATCAAAACTTAACGAAGGTGATGATATATAATCTTTTTCTGATAAGCTGTTGAAAATAAGTGGGTTATTTGGAGTTTCTTCTTGTGAATATAAATTTAAAGTTAAGCCGACTAATAGTAATAGTATTATAGTTTTCATAAAATGAATGCTGTTAATAGGTTATTGTTTTTACTGTGTCTTTAAAAGAAAATTCTAAGGCAGACTGGTCGTTTTTATATGTTAGAATGAGCATGTTCTTTTGGTCTCTGTATAAATCTGTCATTAGTGTGTTTTTGATTTTGATTTTGTTTATGGAATTTTTGTATTTTACCTCAAAATCTAGCCATAGAGTAATATCTTCAATTTTTCTTCCTGTTAGTTTAAAACTTTTTGCTTTAATCGTTTTGTCATTTACGGTTAATTCTAGATTATTAGTTATATAGGTTGTAATATATTCTTCAATTTTGGGGTTTTCATTATT
The DNA here is from genome assembly GCA_016938685.1 of Bacteroidales bacterium. Taxonomy (GTDB): domain Bacteria; phylum Bacteroidota; class Bacteroidia; order Bacteroidales; family JAFGUD01; genus JAFGUD01. Next base: position 24,417 of record JAFGUD010000339.1, read on the forward strand.
TTTTCCTAGGTTTATTTCTTCATTGTTTTTGTATTGTAGTATGGTGCTAAAATCATCAACAAATAATCTGATCGAAATATCGAATTTTTTTAGGTTTTCTTCGTATTCAATGTTAGTTATTGTTAGATGTACAGGGTGAGCTGCAAGTTGAATCAAAAGAATTAAAATATTAATATAGCTAAGCATGGTTTATATTTTGTTTCAAAATTAGTAAAAAAACTTAAAAATGGAATGAATGTTTTGATAGCTTTTTACTTTTGCGGTCTAACTTCATATTATGAATATTTTTTATTTTTATTTTAAACTAGGTGTTCAGCACATTCTTGATTTGCAGGGTTATGATCACATTTTATTTATAGCTGCTATGACTGCTGTATATGTCATTGGAGAATGGAAACATGTTTTGGTTCTTGCTACTGCTTTTACTATAGGTCACACAACTACACTTGCACTAGCAACATTGAATCTTATTAATGTTCCAACTCAGCTGATTGAAGCTTTGATAGCTTTTACAATATTTTTGACGGGATTTTTTAATCTTTTCAAAGTGAAAGACGATTTTTCTAAAAAAATGCAGATTATTAAATATTTTGTTGCTTTATTTTTTGGATTAATTCACGGTTTAGGCTTTTCTAATTATTTAAAATATCTTTTGGGTGAAGAAATGAGCATTGTAAAACCTTTGTTCGCTTTTAATTTAGGACTTGAAATTGGGCAAATTGTTATAATTTCTGCCGTTTTATTTCTTTCTTTTTTGTTGATAAATAAAGCAAAAGTCAAAAGAAGAGAATGGAATTTGGTTATTTCCGGTGCTGCAATGGGAATAGCTTTGATGCTGCTTATTGACAGACTTACTTTGATGTTTTAGTTTTCTGGTTCGGGAATGGTTATCGTAGGTTTCTTAAAGTAAAAAATCTTTTTGTCTATTTTCGATTTGTCGTCAATTTCTGTGATTTTTAGCGTAAAATATATTTCGCCAAATATTTGGGTTATTGTAAAAGGAATTTTCATGTCAGACTTGTCTGAAATTTTCTGATAGTCTGAATATTCAACTATTTGGACTGTTTCGTAATATCCATCTTTTAGAATTACTGTTTCTGTTTTAATTTTTTCTTTTTTGTTCAAATCATAATAATCGTAAAAGAAAACATTGTAAGGCGTGTTAACTTTTATTTTAAAAATATTGTCTTTCAATAATGCAGTGTCACACACAAATTCAGGTTCGTAATTCAATTTTGGGTAGTAAAGTTCTGGGAAAATATAAGCTTGATAAATTTTTGCCCAAAACTTATCTTGTGTTGAATATTCCGCTCCTAAAGCTGAACTGTCTAACCAAACTTCTTCGTTGGCTATTTGTAATTTTTGAAGCAAAGTGTCTTCCTCAATTATTAAAACGGATTTAAAGTAGTAATAATCAGGTTCTTTTTTGTATATTATACCTTCTACATTGTATACAGTGTCGGCATTGTATGTAGCATCAAATTTTATTGTCAGGTTTTTAAAATTTTTATTTGCATTACATGCATCTAAATAGTCAAATATTACAGAATTACAATCAAATCCTTTGTATATTATTTTGTATTTGTGAAATTCTTCATCAAAAAACTCAACTCTGAAAAATTTTGCCAAAAAATATAGTTGACAAATAAGATCTGTTTCTTCACCTTGAATTAAAATACTTGCATTGTCAGGTTTGAATAAGTCTTCGGTAGTAGTTCCAACTTCGGTTAACGATGTTTTTCCTATTTCCTTTGTGTAATTTTCAAAATATTGTTTTGATAATTTATTTTCTTCGGTAATATATGCATAATTTGCAATATTATAGGGGTTTTTTATGGAATTATTAAAATCATTTGTCAGGTCAGTTTTTGCTGTATTTAGATCTTGTTGTGTCGAATTGTAAATTATCATATCTCTCATAATTTCAATGCTTTGAACAACTGCATCGTATAAATCTTCGGTTTCTGAATCAAACGATAAATAAAACTCTGATATTACTGGATTTGTTTCTAGCTTAAAATCAACGTTTTTGGCGTATTTATATTTTGGTAGTGTTTCTTTTACTTTGTTTTCAAAAATTTTGGCATTTAGTTCTTTTGCGAAATAATCTTCATCGGTGTAGTAGTGCTTTGATGGATAGCTTATTGAAGCAAAAGTGTTTGAGTTTTTGTTCATGAAATTGATTTTTGTTTCTCCGTTATAAGCTGGATTTTCGTGATCTTCTATAAGATTTTCTCCTTGCCAGAACATAAAATTTTTAGATGCATATTTAACTAATGTATCATGTTCAATATTTCCAACAGCAATTATATAAGCATTTTGCGGTTTAATTATTTTTGAATGTAATAGTTCAATAGCGTACCCGTTGATGTCTGACATTGTGTTTTCGTCAGGGAATTGTGAAAACGAACTGTTTTTTCCAAAGCTGAATTTTTTGCCTATTTGATCAAATTCAATTTTTGAGTTTTTTTGATATTCAAGTTTTTTTAATTGGAAATTTTTAACTTTTGTCAATTTTTCTTCATCATAGTCGGGATTAACTACTGCATTTTTTATAAAGTTTAATGCAGAATCAACCGCATTGGTATCTGAAACTAAGTTCTTGTATATTTGTGTTTTGTATAATAAATCGCAACCTGATAGTTGGCAAAAAATATTTAATGCTCCCGGAAATTCATTATCTGCATTTTCGTGAATGTCAATTATTAAACTATAATTTATATAATCAAATTCCTGTGTTTTTACAGTAATAACAGTTAATCCATTTGGCAGAACTGAGCTCTGATAATTAGATAAATCTTTCAAAACTTGTTGCGAATCAGCATTGAAAAAAAATATTAGTAATATTATGGTTAAAAAAAGTTTGTTCATTTTAGATTTTGCCTAATTTATTATCCAAAAAATCGCATAAATTTATGTTTGTCTTTACGTTTTTTATGTTGTTTGTTAAAGTAGTTTTTTTATTAATAAGGTCATTTATTGATTTGTAAACATCAAAATTATCTTGTTTTGCTCTGATAAATAATTCTTTATTATGCAAGTAATCTGCCAAATATTCTTGTTCTGTTTGTCCGGGCGTAGGAATAATTATAGCAGTTTTTTTTAATGCAATTAAATCCATTATTGTTGAATATCCGGCTCTTGCAATTATTATTTTGCTGCTGGTTAAATACTCTAAAAAAGCATCTGTTGAAACGTGACTTTTAATTGTAATATTATTTTGAGTTGTTATGTCTGATTTTTGCGGTTTTCCGCTTAAAATAAGAGTTTTATATGATGATTTTTTTAATGATTCTGTAATTTTTTTTTCAAATATTGTTCTTTGTGGTTCCGGACCGGAAATTATTATTAGAATATCATATTTTGCTCTTTTCTCTTTATTAATATTGTTGGTAAATCTAGATAATATTCCTATTTCATGAGTTATAATTTTTAATTTTTTTGTGTCTGATAGTTTGCCGCTTAATTGAGAATTTTTATCAGGAATCCAACATTCATTAAATTTTTCAATATTAAGTTTATTTACACCAAAAGCTAAATTGCTGAATATTCGTAAGTTTTTTGGCATCGCAATTCTAATCTGATGCGTAATAAATATCGATTTTACTTTTTTTGAAAAAAAACCGAATCTATTGTCAGAAATAATAACGTCTGTTTTGTGTTTTTTTATATAACTTTCAATCCACTTTCTGTTTTTAAAATAAAAAATCAAGAGTTTTGGAATTGTTATTAAAATTTTAAAAGGCATTAAAAATCTGGTAGGAGAGTAATGTATTTCAAGCGAAGGTGCCTTTTTTATAATCAATTCAGGAAATTCTTTTTTTAAAAAAAAATATGAATTACCGTCTGCTGCTATTGTAACATTGTGTGTTTTTTTTAAGTATTTTATAATTGGAACAATTCTGGTTGCATGGCCAATTCCCCAATTCAAAGGTGAGATTAAAATGTTCATGAAGAATTTGTAATTAAAAAATAACAATTTATACTAAGCCGACATTAAGATTATAAATAATATTTAGTATAATGCCGAACCGTTATCATAACCCGTGTCGAAAATCGGGATTAAAAAATTTTTTCCTGCTACATGATAACGGTTCGGTATTACTATATAATTTATGTATTATAAATTGTTACTTGTTCTTTCAGAAAATTATCCTGCTATTTTTTTGTTTACAATTTCCAGGATTTTAGCTTCTTTTTCAATCGCTTTTGCTTCAATGTCTTGTGCTTCTGTCAATAATTTGTCTAAGAATTCTTTGTCATTTAAGCCTTCTGCATTGATTTTGACATTAAGAAAAGCTCCCATAACAGCAGATCTTGCAGCTAAAGCTCCAACTCCTGCATCTGAAACTGACGCCTTCAAACCAATATTTGCCATTGCTTCCATTACCTCCATTGATTCGTAAGAAGTTTTCATTACTCTAAATGGTATTTCGATAGCATATTTTGTAGCATCTTGAATTGCCTTTGTTCGTGCTGTTTTTTCTTCTTCTGAATTTTTAGGTAATCTAAATGCGTCCATTATTTTGTTGAAAGCATGTGTGTCTTCGTCAACAAGTGCTAAAAGAGTGTTTTTGTAATTTTGTCCTTTTACTGCCCAGTCAGAATATTCTTCCCATTTGTCATCCCAACCTCTTTTGTGTGAAGAAAGATTTGCTACCATTGTTCCAAGCGAAACCCCCAAAGCACCCATGTATGCAGAAATAGATCCTCCTCCCGGAGCAGGTGATTCAGAAGCTGTTTCTTCAGCAAAACCTTTAACGGTCATGTTGATAAGTGGCTGATTACTTTGGTCTTCTAGTAAATATTCTATTATTTTTTCTTTTGGATTAAATGGCTTTAAATCATCTAAACCAAGCGATTTTACTGCTATTTTTATCATTTCTTCTTCTGATATTCCTAGTGAACGTTCTTGTTTTTGAAGATAATGTTTGGCTGCATCTAGAAGTGCTTGTTTGGGAACTAATCCTACTAATTCAGAGCCTGTAACACGTATTCCTCTGCTTGATGCACTTTTTACAACTTCGTCAAATGCTTTGTGTATTGAGGTTACTGTAATATCTGTAAGGTTCATTGAAATTTGAGCTATTCCGTATTCTTCGATATACCAACCTATTGCTTTTGTTTTTGGTAGAGTTCCGGGAATTCTAATTAGATTTCCTTTTTCATCAAGCACATTTTTGCCTTTTGAATCAGTTTTAACTCTTCCGGCTTCTCTTACGTCAAAAGCAATTGCATTAGCCCGACGTGTAGACGTTGTGTTTAGGTTGAAATTGTATGCGACAAGGAAATTTCTTGCACTAATTGCTGTGGCTCCTGCTCTTGCATTAAATTCTGTTGGACCAAAATCGGGTTTCCATTCAGGGTTTTGAAGTTTTTTGGCTAATCCTTCATATTCTCCTGAACGAACTGTAGCTAAATTACGTCTCTTTTCTTCGGTTGCTGCAAATTCGTAGAAATAAATTGGGATGTTAAGTTCATTGCCCACTCTTTCTCCTAGTTTATGAGCATATTTTACTACTTCGTCCATTTCAATATTGGCAATAGGAACCAAAGGACAAACATCTGTTGCTCCAAATCTAGGATGTTCTCCGTGATGTTTTGTCATATCAATAACTTCTGCTGCTTTTTTTATAGCTAAATAAGCTGCTTCTATTACTGGTTCTGGTTCGCCAACGAAAGTAACAACGGTTCTGTTTGTTGCTTTGCCCGGATCAACGTCCAAAAGTTTTACTCCGTCAACACTTTCAATTACGTCTGTTATTTGTTTAATGATGCTCATGTCGCTACCTTCACTGAAATTGGGTACGCATTCAATAAGTTTTTTAATCATAAATTTTATTTTAAATGTTTAGAAAGTGCAAAAGTTTTTAATATTTATAAAGTTGTAGTTTGCTTTATAAAAATACTATTGTGAAAAACTTTAGACTTATTCAAAATTTTGTCGAAAATAGTAATTCATTTAGAAAAAAAATAATTTGGAGAGAAGTTTTTTTGATTACTATTTTACTATGTTTTAAAATAGAGTGAATTATGTGAATTAAGAGTTGAAAATTCAGGCAGGCGGGAAACACCTGTCTGGGGCACTTTGCCTGAATCAGGTGTTTTCCACCTGATTTAAACTAAATATCTAAGATGTTGGTTTCCTGTTAGTTATTTTAATCCTTAATTTATTTTTCGGAACCATTGTACCATAGGAATTGGAACAGGTAAAAATTCATTGTCTGCATAAATTCCTCCAAACCCGAATTGAAATGCACTCTTGTTTTCAACTTGCCATCTTATTCCGGGTATTATTAGCGCAAAAGCATCTTTATTGGCAGAAAAAGAAGGAGCGATAAAAGAGTCGAATACAAGACTTATTTTGTTACTTACTTTTGATATTCCTGCTACTGACATAAGAGCTCTGCCTTCTGTGTCTCCATCAAAAAAAACAGCTCCATAACCAGCTGAAAAGTTGATATTACTTGTGTAATTTCCTAATGTAAAAACGCCATAAGGTAAAAAACCTCCATATTCAGGTAATACCCATGAACCTGTGCCGACTAGCGCGCCAATTCCAAAACTAATGTTTTCTTTTATTGGTATAGCATATTTTACTGTTCCAATAATAGGTATTCCAACCCAACTTGTCATTAACCCGATACCGAAATTTTTACCTATACTGAATTCAAAATCAGGTCCATACCAATTCCATTGAACATAACTTTCTCCCTTTTCTATTGGAAGACCATTAGTTGTTATAAAATAACGTGTGGAGAAAATTGTTTTGCCCATAAAATTTCCTTTGTTATCAATTTCTCCTGACTTTATTTCTTCTATCTTTAAAATTTCATGTTTGGGAATAATTACATCTCCAATGGAGTTGCTTTCTAAGTATATTTCTCTGGCATCCTGACTTTTTATATATCCGGTGTATTGTGCTCCGTCATTTTTTGTTATTACATATAGTTTCTTGGTTTTTGTAATGTCGTCTTGGGCTTTTAAATTTGTAATTCCTGCAAATAAAAAAGTTAGAAGTAGTAAAAGTTTTATTGCCTTCATTGTTTTTTTTGCAAAATTAAGTTAAAATAAAATATTTACTTGAAAATTTTGATTAGTGGTTATTTATTTTTTTTATATTTGCTGTGAATTTTTAAAATTAAATTTATGAAAAAAATCTTACTTATCTTAACAGTTAGTGTTCTTGCTGTGAGCTTTTCTTTTGGTCAAACAACATACAAAGGTAAAGTTTCAGGAGAGAAAGGAAAAGACGTAATTGGTTTAGCAATGGTTAAAGCTTTTGACTCAAAAGGAAATATTGTAGAAAAAGTTCAAACAGGCGGTGATGGTAAATTTGAAATCACTGTTCCTGCTGGTGTAACTAATATTGAAGTTTCAAAATTAGGTTACAAAACAGTTACAATTACTGTTGGTAAAAAGAAAAAACTGAAAGTCAAAATGATGAAAGAGTAGTTTTGATAATATAAAAAAATCCGACATTTATTGTCGGATTTTTTTGTTTTAGAATTGTTTGATTTTTAAATTTTTAAAAATCTTCAATTTTAACATTGTATTTTGCTATAAATTCTTCTATTGGTTTGTTGAAATAACCTGCTTCTAATTTGTCTTTTAAATCTTTGAAAGCGGCTATTGTTCTTTCAACATGTTCAAGATTGTGAACTGCAGTAGGAATTAAACGGAACATTACAACATCTTTGGGAACAACCGGATATACAACTACTGAACAGAAAATTTTGTGAAATTCTCTTATTTCAATAAGCATATTTCCTGCTAATTCAGCAGGTCCTTTAATATAAACCGGAGTTACTGAAGAGTTGGTTTCGCCAATATCAAGTCCCATTTTAGTTAATCCTGATTGAAGAGCATTTACTACTTTCCAAAGATTGGCTTTGTGACTTGGATCAGAACGAAGCATGTCAAGACGTTTTAAGGCACCAATAACCATTGGCATAGGAAGCGATTTTGCAAATACTTGCGAACGCATAACGTATTGTAGATAGTCAATGATTTTTTTCTCTGCGGCAACAAAAGCACCAATTAAAGCCATTGATTTTGCAAAGGTTGAAAAGTAAACATCAATTCCGTCCTGTACTTTGAAATGTTCGCCTGTTCCTGCTCCTTTTTCTCCCATTGTCCCAAAACCATGAGCATCGTCGATAAGTAAACGGAAACTGTAATCTTTTTTAAGTGCAACAATTTCGTCTAATTTACCTAAATCGCCTGCCATTCCAAAAACTCCTTCTGTGATAACTAAAATACCACCATTGGTTTTTTCAGCAACTTTTTTGGCGTGCTCTAGTTGTTTTTTTAAGCTTTCCATGTTGTTGTGCTCAAAAACAAATCGTTTACCAAAGTGAAGTTGGCAACCATCAAGAATACAAGCATGTGATTCAGAGTCATAAACAATAACATCGTTTCTGTCAACTAATGACTGAATAATTGAAACCATTCCCTGGTAACCATAGTTAAGCAAATATGCCTTTTCTTTACAAACAAAGTCAGCTAATTCTTGTTCTAATTGTTCATGGTATTTTGTTTGTCCGGACATCATACGAGCGCCCATTGGATAGGCTAACCCCCATTCTTTTGCAGCGTCGGCATCAGCTTTTCTAACCTCAGGATGATTTGCAAGTCCTAAATAACTGTTGATACTCCAAGTTAAAACTTCTTTGCCTCTAAAAGTCATCATTGGACCTATCGGTCCTTCTAATTTTGGGAAAGAAATATAACCATGTGCTACACTTCTGTATTGTCCCAATGCAGATTTTTTGTCTCTTAATTTGTCAAAAATATCAGTCATATCTTTGTGTTTAAATGTTTTTGTATAATTGCGCAAAGGTATAAATCTAAACGAATTAAAAAAATATTTTAGAGGATGTGTAACCAAACAATATTTTTCTTGTTTTTTATTTTATTTTTCTGATTATCAATAGTTTTTGTGCTTATGACACATTGTTTTTTATTCATTTATTAACTGTGTTTTTTTTTGTTTTGGTTAAAAAAAATTAGTTTTTTTGATTTTGATTTAAGATTTTAAATTGGTATAATTGTAAAAAAATTAAGATGTCTAAATTAATTATATTATTGGCTTTTCTAGGACTATTTGCCATTAATCTGTTTGCTCAGGATATTGATCCTGAAGTGCAGGCAAAAATAGATGAATATCAGCAATTTGTAGATAAATACAAAGCAGAAGATAATACAGGTAGCGCAGTAAATTATTTAATTAAAATCGGAAATTTATATTGGCAGGCAAATGATGCAGATAAAGCTATTGTGGCATACAATGAAGCTGAAATTTTACTACAAGGTTCAAGTAATACGACGGCTAAAGTGCAGTTGAGCAATTCATTAGGGTATTTGTATATGGGGCAGGGTAATTATGTTAATGCCGAAAAATATTTTACAGATGCTTATAATATTTCACGTGATTATGCTAACTCTACTTCTTTAATTTCTTCTTTGTTAAATATAGCTCAATGTCAACAGAATCAAAATAAATTTGAAGATGCAATTAGCTCTTATAATGAAGCCTTGACTATTGCACTTGAAATTGACGATATGAATTTAGCTGTGAAATCGTCTTCAAAAATAGCATTATGTTATCAGCAACTAGGTGATACTCAGAATTACACATATTATTATAATTTGTCTGTTAAGTTCGATAAAGAATTGAAAGATGAAATAATTCAACAAAAACAAGATGAAGTAAATAGACAGAGCAATCTTGCCAGACAAAGTGCAATGCTTTTGCAAATGCAACAGTACAAAAATAAAATGATGAAAGATTCTCTATCGCTTCAACAGCAACTGAATGAACAAAATGAAGCTAGAATAGAGCTTCTTAATAAACAACAAGAACTTAGAGACTCGCTTATTTTTCAACAGGAAAAAGAATTAACGAACGAGAAAAAACTTAATAAAGCTCAGAATAGAGTTATTTCGTTGTTGATTTTTGGAATTGTAATTTTTATTATAGCTTTTTTGCTCATTTTTAGATTGTATGTACTTAACAAAAAACAAAAGGAAAAATTAAACCAACTTAATGGTGAATTGAATGTTTTGAATACAAATTTGAATAACTTAAATATTGAACTTAGCGATAAAAATGAGAAAATAGAAAAGCAGTCTGTTATTTTGCTAAAACAAAAAGAAAACCTAGAATCACAGAACAAAAAAATATCTGATAGTATTAATTATGCCAGCAGAATTCAACAAGCAATATTACCTGTAAAAGTTGCTATTGAAGAGAATTTTAAAGGTGCTTTTATTTTTTACAGACCTCGTGATGTTGTAAGTGGTGATTTTTATTGGTTTGTTAAAACAAAAAAAGAAAAAATAATTGCTGCTGTCGATTGCACAGGACATAGCGTTCCCGGAGCATTTATGAGTATGATTGCCAATACTTTGCTTAATGAAATAATCAAAGCAAAAGGTGAAACTAGGTTGAATGTCGTTTTGACTCTTTTAAATCAAGGTGTTATTGAAACTTTGCATAGCTCTAAAAATGTTGAAGGAGTCAACGATGGAATGGATATAACTCTTTTGAAATTTGAAGATGGTAGCCGCAAAGCAAAATTTGCTTCTGCAAATCATGTATCAGTAGTTTTTGTTGAGGGAGAAAGATCAACCATTAATGGTGATTTTTATTCTATTGGAGGAATGGAAGATGATTATAATGTGGAATTTACCGAACAGGAAATTGACTTAGGAAAAGAAGCTACAATTTACATGTTTTCAGATGGTTTTGTTGATCAATTTAACAAGAAAGGGAAAAAGTATATGTCAAAAAGATTCTTTAGTTTCTTAGACGATGTTCAACAAAAATCTATGCATGAACAAGAAATCAGTTTTTCAAACGAATTTGATGCATGGAAACAAGATTTTAGGCAAGTTGACGACGTACTTGTGATTGGATTGAAAGTATAGAATAACCTACAATGTGCAATGTACAATATTCAATGCGCAAAGAAAAATGCACAAAGAACTAATTAATTTACAACTGATTATCAGTCAAATCAAAAACAAAAAAACTAATATATGATAGATGCAATTTTTAAACATCGTTCAATTAGGAAATATAAAAATACACCTATATCAGATGATGTTTTAAATAAAATTTTGGAAGCTGCTATTAGAGGTTCAAATACCGGAAATATGCAGCTTTATAGTGTTATTGTCACTAAAGACGAGGAAATAAAAAAACAGCTTTGGGAATCCCATTTTAAGCAAAATATGGTTGTTGAAGCACCGGTTATTTTGACTTTTGTTGCTGATATAAACCGTTTTCATAAATGGTGCGAACTCAGAAACGCAGGAATTGCTTATGATAACTTTTTGTGGTTTTATAATGCAACAATTGATGCAGTAATTGCTGCTCAAAATGCTTGTGTTGAAGCCGAAGCTAATGACTTGGGTATTTGTTATCTTGGAACAACAACTTACATGGCAGAAAATATTATTAAAATACTTGATTTACCAAAAGGTGTTGTTCCTGTGACAACTGTTGTTGTGGGGCATCCTGATGAAAATCCGTCTTTGACAGATAGATTGCCATTTGATGCCGTTGTTTTTAATGAAAAATATTCTGAACAAACCTCCGAGCAGATAAATGAGTTGTTTTATGAAAAGGAAAACCTTGATTTTACAAAAGCTCTTATTGAAGAAAATCAAACTGAAAATTTAGCTCAGATTTTTACCCAAAAAAGATACAAAAAAGCCGATAATCTGCATTTTTCAAAGGAATTTTTGAAAATTTTGGAGAAACAAGGTTTTATGAATAATGATTAGAATATGAAACGATCATGATTCATTTTAAAACACACAATTAGATGATTATCATGGGAGTTCCATCTGTACCTGTGAAAATAAAAAAATAATAAACAGATGAAAATTTTAATAATATGTACCGGTAATACCTGTAGAAGCCAAATGGCAGAAGGTTTTTTGAGGAAAAAATATCCCGATTGGGATATTTTTTCTGCCGGAACAAAAGCCGAAACAGTTGTTAATCCTTTTGCTGTAAAAGTGATGCAAGAGGTCGATATTAGTATTGAAGAACAAAAGCCTAGTCAGATAGCTTTTTTCCTTGATCAAAGTTTTGACTACGTTTTTACAGTTTGCGATGAGGCTAATGAAATTTGTCCTATGTTTTCCGGAAATGTTAAAAAAAGATTACATATTGGATTTGAAGATCCTGCAAAAGCAGTTGGTTCAGAAGAAAAAATCTTGCCGATATATAGAAATGTACGCAATCAAATTATCGAATATTTTGATAAATTTAGATTTGAACACTAATCAATAGTTGTAGTCTTTTTTAAATAGTACTTTGCGCTACGGTCTTTAATCATGTATTTTTGGTAAGTCCCGATGGGTACTTCACTACCGTCTAAATCGTCAATTGTTTCAGCTATTCCTCCTCTGTAAACAATCTCGTATTTTTTATGTTTTAAAAAATCGAAATTTATTTTTTTCTTTATATCTGCAATTTCGGTATCCTCGAAACTAATTATAAGTTCAAAGTTTTGAAGAGTGTCTGCATCAATGAAAAAAGTATCAACCGGCATCATTAGCATTTGTTCTCCATTAATAAATGGAATAAAACCAGCATTTGGCAAAGTTGTATATACTTCTACTGTTTTATTTTGTGAAAAAACTGAAAAACTTATTAACATCAGTATTGTAAAAAACAATGTGTTTAGATTGCTCATAATCAGTTATTTGTTTGTTTTTTGCTTTCTTTTAATTGAAAAACAAAATTAATATTTTATTTTATTTTGATGAGTTCTATTTGTATAATTTATTTTTTTTTTACTTTTACGCCGATAAATTTAAAAATTATAATTATGAAAAAATTTGTTTTATCTGCTGTTGCAATTGTATTTGCAATGTTTTTGTTCTCTTCTTGCGGAGGAGGTAATGTAGAAAAAGATATCGTAGGAAAATGGGAAATCAAATCTGCCGATTTATCTAACCTTGATGAATTAGTTGTTGAATTAGCAGAATCTTTTGGTTTGGGCGACGAAGAAATCGAACAAATGAAAGAAGAAATGAAAACCGGTATGTCAGAAGAATTTATTGGCTCAACTATTGAATTTGGTGAAGACAAAACTTTTGTTACTCCTGACGGAGAAGGTGAATGGTCTTATGATGCTGATAAAAAAGTTATTGTTGTTAAAGAAGGCGATACTGAATACGACATTATTGTTGACAAGTTAAGCGGAGACAACTTAGAGATGACTATGAGTTTTGATGATAGTGGAATGGAATTTAAAATTGCCATGACTCTTGTTCGTAAGTAATTCTAAGTTTTGACACAAAAAAACACACCAATTGGTGTGTTTTTTTTATTTATTTTATTATTTTTGCTCTATAAAATTTAAAAAATTTGAATTATGAAAAAAGTTGTATTTTCAACATTAGCATTGGTTTTTGCTATGTTTTTGTTCTCTTCTTGCGGAGGTAACGTAGAAAAAGATATAGTAGGAAAATGGAAAATCGAAACTGCGGATTTGTCAAACATCGATGAGTTAGTTGCTGAAATAGCAGAATCTTTTGGTCTTAGTGATGCCGACATCGAAGAAATGAAAAAAGAAATGAAAGACGGAATGTATGACGAATTTGTTGGTCAAACTATCGAGTTTGTAGAAGACCATACTGTTATTAGTCCTGATAGCGAAGGAGAATGGTCTTATGATTCAGAAAAAAACGCTATTGTTATTAAAGAAGGCGATATGAGCTACCAATTATTAGTTGATAAACTAAGCGGAGACAAATTTGAAGGAACAATGGTTGTTTCTGATAGCGGAATGGATTTTAAAGTTGTTATGACTATGTCTCGTCAGTAATCATTAAGAAAAAACAAAAAAACGTACCAATTGGTGCGTTTTTTTTGTTTTTAATTATCTTTACAGAAATATTAAAATAAAAAATTATGAAAAAACTTGTTGTAATTACATTTTCTTTAGTCTTAATACTTTCTTCGTGTAGTAATCAGGTAGAAAAGAATATTATCGGAACATGGACAGTAAAAGAAACTGACTTTCAAAATATAGATGAAGTAATGGACATTTTCATAAATGATTATGCTCTAGATCAAGCTGGCGCAGATGAAATTAGAAAAGAAATATTAAAGTCATTAGAAGATGAAATGAAAGGAACAATTATAGTGTTTGAAGAAGATAACATTTATAAAGCGGAAGGAAATGAAGGTAAATGGTATTATAATAAAAAATCAAAAGCATTTGAAATTGAGGAAGGCGGTTATGAATATGACCTTAGTATAGAAAAATTTAAAGGAGATGTTATTGAATTAATTATGACTGTGGAAGATGACGGAATTAAAATGGACATTTCTATGAAATTGTTTAGAAATTAGGCTTTATTACTTTTTTCACGACGCTAGTTGTAAATAATTTTAGAGGAATATTTTATTTTGAAAATTTCAAAAAAAACTATTCTTTTGCATGACTATATTTTAATATGTAGCATACAGACATATCTAATATTCACTATAAAAAAAATACTATGTTTAAAGGACATCCAAAGGGATTAATCGGAGCTGCTTTAGCCAATATGGGCGAAAGATTCGGCTTCTATACTATGATGGCTATCTTAGTGCTGTTTTTACAAGCTAAATTTGGTCTGAACGGAAAAGATGCCGGGCTAATTTATTCAGTTTTTTACTTCTCTATTTATATTCTTGCTTTTGTGGGAGGTATAATAGCTGATAAGTTGAGAAATTTCAAAGGAGTTATTTTAACCGGTTTGATTGTTATGGCGTTAGGTTATGTTGTAATGGCAATTCCAACTCCTGTTCCGGCAGAAAATAAAACAGCTTTCCTATTCTTTACAATTATAGGATTGTTTGTAATTGCTTTTGGTAATGGTTTATTCAAAGGTAACTTGCAAGCATTAGTAGGCCAAATGTACGACAGAGATAAATCCTCTGATGATACTAAAAGAGATTCAGGATTTTCTTTATTTTATATGTTTATTAATGTAGGTGCTATTTTTGCTCCTTTTGCTGCAATTATTGTTAGAAATTGGTGGTTAGGAAGACATAGTTTTGCTTATGATGCTAATTTGCCTGCTCTTTGTCATCAACAAATTGACGGAGTATTATCTTCTACAAATGTTGTTGGAACAGGTGCACTTGATCAAGCTCAGGGGGCTGCTGAAAAACTTTTTGCTCTCGATCCTGCAAGTCAATTTCAAATACTTGCTCAAAAGGTTTCTGAAACTGCTTCTACTTTTAATGCTTCTGAATTTGCAGACCAATATCTGACTGCATTTAACACAGGTTTTCATTATGCTTTTGCTACTGCAATTGGAGCAATGATTATTTCTCTTGTTATTTATCTTCTAAACATGAAGACATTCCCAAGTGTACTTAAAAAATCTGATTTAAGTGATGGAGGAAATACTCATGCAACTGATAACATGTCAGCTAAAGAAATTAAACAAAGACTTTACGCTTTATTTGCTGTATTTGGAATTGTTATTTTCTTCTGGTTTTCTTTCCATCAAAATGGCTTGACTTTAACAATGTTTGCTCGTGATTATACTGTCCTTAGTGGTATAAAAATAAATCTCGGATTCACAACTATTGAGGGGGCTGAAATATTCCAATCTATCAATCCAATATTTATTGTTATATTAACTCCAATAATAATGGGGATATTTGGTTGGCTCAAAACAAAAGGTAAAGAAATTTCTACTCCTAAGAAAATTGCTATTGGTATGGGAATAGCTGCTTCGGCTTATGTTGTAATGGCTCTTGGTTCTGCCGGTTTACCTGTTCATACTGCTATTGAAGGAAGTCCTCTTGCTGATTCCGAAAAAGTAACTCCTTTCTTGTTGATTGGAACATATCTAATTTTGACTGTTGCTGAATTATTTATCAGTCCACTTGGAATCTCATTTGTTTCTAAAGTAGCTCCTCCAAAATATCAAGGTATTATGCAAGGAGGCTGGTTAGGTGCAACTGCTGTTGGTAATCAACTATTATTTATTGGTGCTATTCTTTACGAAAGTATTCCTATTTGGATGACTTGGTCTGTATTTGTTATTGCATGTTCTATCTCAATGTTTACTATGTTGTTTATGGTAAAATGGTTAGAAAGAATTACTAAATAATTTGTTTCAATTGACAAAAATGTTAAATCTTAAAAATTAAAACATGAAAAAAATATTTTTATATATCCCATTTATTCTTGTTCTTTTATTTGCGTCATGTAAAAAAGAAGACGCTGCAAAAGATGTTGAAAATGCATTAAATAAATTGGCTTATTTTAATGAAAAATTTGAAGAATTGTATGTTGATGGTGTTATTTCAACAGAGGCTCCAAACGAAGATGAGAAATCTGAGTTTGATCAATTGAAAAAAATTGCCTCGGAATATTACGAAATTATGAATAAAATAAATTCAAATATTGAAGAAGAAAAGGAAGATTTAGAAAAAGGAAAATCAATAGATGATTATGAGAAAAATTATAACGAATTATTGAAAGAAAAACAAGCTGTGATTAATGAACTGACAATGAAATTTGAAGAAAATTTATCTAAAATGTAATATTGTTACAGTTTAAAATTTAAACGCAAAATCTAATAATGGTTTTGCGTTTTTTTATTGCAAACGTTTTCTAAGTTTTAATGTGTTGATTTGCTGGTTATTAATGTTATTATTGATGAGTAATTTGTTTAAAATAACTTTCTGTTAATAAGCTATCTAATTCAATTATTTTTACCTTTGTGAAAAAAAATTGTGAACTGCATTGAAAAATACTTTTATTTAACTCCTGATCAGAAAGATAAGTTCGAAAAATTTAAACTTTTATTTACTGAATGGAATTCTAAAATTAATCTGGTTTCCCGTAAGGATATTGAATTTTTGTGTATTAATCATGTCCTTCATTCTTTAGCAATTGCTAAATATTTGGATTTGGACGGCACAAAAGTTATAGATGTTGGAACGGGTGGGGGATTTCCCGGAATCCCGTTGGCTATTATGTTTCCGAAATCTGATTTTTTTCTAATTGATTCTATTGGAAAGAAAATTGAAGTTGTTAATGACATTATTAATAAATTGGAGCTTAAAAATGCTAAAGCTCAAACAATTCGTAGTACCGAGCTAAAAGGAAAATACGATTTCGTTTTAGCAAGAGCCGTTACTAATTTCCCAAAGTTTTTTGTTGATGTAAAACATCTTATTAAAGGAGGGTTTGTGACTAATCATGCTAACGGAATTGTTTATCTTAAAGGTGGCGATTTTAAAGAAGAAATTAAACCTTATAAAGATAAAATTCATATCGAAAATATATCTGAGATATTTCAAGATGAGTTTTTTGACATTAAAAAAATTATACATTACAAATTTTAAAATACATTAGCTATGACAACAAAAAAAAGAGGCGTTATCGGTATTCTTACCGGTGGGGGTGATGTGCCCGGACTTAATCCTGCCATTCGTGCAGTCACTATTCGTGCAAAAAGAGAGGGGTATGACGTAATTGGTCTAAAAAGAGGTTGGGCAGGACTAATTGAGATTCAAAGAACAAAAGGCGCTGATAATTCACATTGTTATGTGCATCTTGATGAAAATATCGTAAATAAAATTGGTCGAACAGGAGGTACTTTTCTGCATTCTTCAAGAACCCGCGCCAGTCATGTGCCAAAAGCTGTTGTTCCTGAGCATTTAGTTGATACTTACACCGAAGAAATTAACGATCTTACACCGGAAGTTCTTAAAAATTTAGAATTTTTGGGTATTGATTATCTTATTCCTATTGGTGGTGACGACACATTAAGCTATGCTGTAAGACTCTATCAAGAAGGTGTAAAAGTTGTTGCTTTGCCAAAAACAATGGATAATGACGTTCCGGGAACTGATTATTGTATTGGGTTTTCTACTTGCATCACAAGAACCATCAGTATGGTTAATTTGCTTAGAACAAGTGCCGGTTCTCATGAACGTTTTCTTGTTGTTGAAGTTTTTGGTCGTTATGCAGGTTTTACTGCAATGTTACCAACTATGGCTGGTGCTGCTAATCGTTGCGTTATTCCGGAATATAAATTTAATATCGAAAGTTTAACGGAATTATTAGTCGAAGACCGACATAACAATCCAAGTAATTATTCTGTTGTTCTTGTTTCGGAAGGTGCAATGTTTCATGGTGGCGAAATGATTTTTGAATCTAATGAAATGGACATGTTTGGTCACAAAAAAT
Source organism: Bacteroidales bacterium (assembly GCA_016938685.1). GTDB lineage: Bacteria > Bacteroidota > Bacteroidia > Bacteroidales > JAFGUD01 > JAFGUD01. The sequence goes on from JAFGUD010000339.1 coordinate 42,647, forward strand.
TGGGAGGAATTGGTGATATCGTAGGAAAAGGACTAAAAGAGCTTTCTCCGAAATTTAATAAAGGTCAGAGAGTAAATGTAATTAACCAAAAACTTGGATATTTAGTGCGTAGTGGTGACCCCGATGCAATTGATTCTATTGTTCCAATGGCTTATGGTAATTTAGCTTTGGACTTGATTATGAGAGGAATACATGGTCGATTGGTTGTGCTAAAAAATGGTCGTTATGATAACGTGCCAATTGAAGTTATTACAACTACCAGTAAAAAAGTAAATGTAGATAAATTTTATAATGTTGAAAGACTTCGTCCTTTCTACAAAAGTTTTGAAATGCAACCACAGTTCATAATGACAAGTGAATTCTAAAAAAAATCCCGCTATTGCGGGATTTTTTTATCCTATTTTTTGAACAGCTTGGAGAAGCTGTTTATTAGATATTGTAATGTTTTTTCCGCTAACGGAAATAAGTTTTTCTTTCTTGAAATCGCCCAGTATTCTCACAGCATTTTCTCTTGAAATGCCTATGTAATCGGCTAAATCCTGACGCGACATGCTAAAAACAAACGTATCACTTCTATAAATTTCATCTGCAAAAAATACCAAAGCAGTAGCTAATCTTGCACGTACACTTTTTTGATTCAAAAATGTTAGTCGGCTAAAAATATTATTTGTGCATTTGGAAATAGATTCTGTTATCGACATTAAAAAATGAGGATTAGATGTGCACAATTCTTTGAAATATTTTATGTCAATCAAACAAATTCTTGATGGTTCCAGGGCGGTTATTGAAAAACGATAAGAGCCTTCGCCGAAAATAGACTGCAGACCAATATATTCTCCAGATGAAGCAATTCTTAGAATTGTGTTTTTCTTTTCTGTTTCAATAAATACTTTTACTAATCCTTTTGAAAGATACAAGGAGTGAGTTACTGTTAAATCTTGTTTACAAATGTTTTCTCCTTTTTTGAAGTTTACTATCAGGCAGTTATCCTGAATTTGTTGTTTTTCTTCAATAGATAGAAAATCGAAATGTTTAGATTGGTATGGACAATTTATACAATTATCTGCTTTCTTAAACTTTGCCATGTTCAATGATTTTAGTGACTTCCAAAACTACTGTTTTTTTTTATTATTAGTGATTAAAATCAACTTTTTTTGCTTTTTTTATGTGTTGCATTATTTATCTAGTTGATTTTTAGGTTTTTATCTTGTGAGTTTTTTTGTAAGATTATCTATGTTTTGAGCTAAAAAATCATTCAAAATAATATCTGCACCTTTTAAATTTTCTGTTTTTCCTATTCCAATTGCGTACATTTTTGCAGATTTTGCAGCTTCTATACCAGCTTGTGCATCTTCAAAAACAATACATTCTTCAGGCTTTTTGTTAATTTCAGTTGCTCCCAAAAGAAAAACTTCCGGGTCTGGTTTTGCTTTTGAAATTTTTGTGCCATCAATAATAGCATCAAAAAAATCTACCAAATTAATGTTTTGTAGAATTGTCATTGCATTTTTACTTGCCGAACCAAGCGCTATCTTGTAGTTTTTTGTTTTTAAATCTGTTAAAAAATCAAGCACTCCGGGTAAAATGTCGGCTGGAGTTAACGTTTTTATTAGTTCAACATAACGGTCATTTTTTTCGGTAGCTAGTTCAAGTTTTTTTTGCTTATCAAAATTTAAACCACCAACTTCCAAAAGAATATCGAGAGAACGCATTCTGCTTACACCTTTAAGTTTTTCGTTGTCTTTTTCAGTAAAATTAAAACCAAGTTTTTGTGCAAGTTCTCGCCAGGCAATAAAATGAAATTTTGCCGTGTCAACAATCACTCCGTCTAAGTCAAATATACAAGCTGAAATCATAAGTTTAGTTATAAAGTTAACCAGTTGATAGTACACCAGAGTAAATTAACGGGTTAACTGTTTTCCTAACAACTGGTTAATTGTTAATGTTTATCTTCTACAAACAACACTGAAATTGCAGCAATCATAAATGAGACTCCTCCTAAAAGCAGGGCGTAAATTGCCTGTTCTTTGAACAAAACTTTAACGAAAAATCCCAAAATACTGGCTGCTAAGATTTGTGGAATTACAATAAAAAAGTTGAAAATCCCCATATAAGTACCCATTTTTTTTGCCGGTAATGAACCAGTAAGTATAGCATAAGGCATAGCCAAAATACTAGCCCAAACTAATCCTATTCCAACGAATGCAACCAAAAGTAAATTAGGGTCTTTGATAAAAAAGATAGAAATAAAACTAATACTTCCCACAATTAATGAAATAGCATGGGTCGTTTTTCTGTTAGTTTTTTTAGCCATAAACATTAGAAAGAATGCTAAAATTGCGGCAGCTCCGTTGTAAACAGCAAAACAAATACCAACCCAATCTGCTCCGTCGTTATATGCTTGAGAAGTTGGATCAGTAGATCCAAAAACATGTTCCGTAATTGCCGGGGTTGTGTAAATCCACATTGCAAATAAGGCAAACCACGAGAAAAACTGAACAATAGCAAGTTGTTTCATGGTTTTCGGCATATTATTCAAATCAAGAATTACTTCTGATAAGCCATTTTTAATTCTGTCTTTTTGTATTAAAAAATTTCCGACAAACATTTCTAATAACCCAAAAACAATTAAGCCTATTGAAAATATGTAAACTTCACCTTTTGCTTCTTTGGCAAAAAATATTATTACTGCAGTAACAACAATTCCTAATATAATTGAAAAAATTCCAATTTTATTCGTTGATGATATTTCTTTTTTCTTATCAAATATTTCTTCTCTTACACATTCAGCATCAGCTGATTCTTCATTGTATTTTGCTAATTCTTCAGGAGAATATTCTTTGCTTTTAAATACTGTTAATAAAACTGCACTAATAAAAACAATTGCTCCTATTGTAAATGATAACTTTATCGAAGGGGGTATTATTCCTTCTGGTGCTGTATTGGGCACTCCAAATTGAGCTAAAACCCAAGGAAGACCGGAAGCAATAACAGCACCTGTCCCAATGAAAAAACTTTGCATTGAAAAACCAACTGTTCTTTGTTCGCTTGGAAGCATATCGCCAACAAAGGCTCTGAAAGGCTCCATCGAAATGTTTATAGAAGCGTCCATAATCCACAACATCCCAGCGGCAACCCAAAGAACAGGTGAATGAGGCATAAATAATAATGCAATTGAAGCTAAAATGGCTCCGACCAGAAAATATGGTCTTCTTCTGCCGAGTTTACACCAAGTTTTATCACTCATGTGACCAATTATGGGTTGAATTATAAGACCAGTTAACGGTGCGGCAATCCACAAAATTGGGATTTTATCTAAATCAGCACCAAGGGTTTGAAAAATACGACTGACGTTGGCATTTTGTAGACCGAGTCCAAATTGAATTCCGAGAAATCCGAAGCTCATATTCCAAATTTGCCAAAAACTGAGTTTAGGTTTTTTGCTCATTATTTTTTGCGTTTAAATTTGTTGTTATCAAAAACAAAGATTAATTTCTGAATAGGGTATAAAAAACTACTCCGAACCAGATGTAGCTCAGAAATAATTGTGGATAGAAAATAAAACAGCATAAAATCAGCGTAAAAATATAAAAAAAATAGAAAATGCAAAATTAGTTTTTCAGTCTTCTGTCCTCAGCCTTTCAGTTTTCAGTCTTCAGTTCTCAGTTTTTAGTCTTCAGTTTTCAGCCTTTTAGTCTTTCATTTCCGACTGCCGACTGTTTGACTGCCGACTATACCAGTGTTTTTGTACTTTCTCTCAGAACTAATTTTGTGGACACAACTTCGGTTCTTGGGCGGATTTCTTTTTCGCTTTCAATCCTTTCAATTAGTAATCTTGTTGCAGTATAACCCATTTCGTAACCGGGTTGTTCCACGGTTGATAATTTCGGACTAATTATTTTTGAAATTAAATCGTTAGAATAACCAAAGACAGAAACCTGGTCGGGAATAGATATTCTGTTTTTGTTTAATGTAACAATCGCACCTGCAGCACTATCATCGTTGACTGTGAAAATGCCGTCAAAAGTAATTTTGTTGTCAATAAGTTTTTGAGTTTGAACTATTGCTTCTTCAAAGTTATCACAAGTAATAATAAGGTCTTTTTCATAAGGAAGATTATATTCATGAAAAGCCTCTAAAAAACCGGTTAGTCTTTTGGTTGAAATTTCTAAATTATCCGGACCTTTGAAATGGACAATTTTTCGACAGCCGGTTTTTATTAAGTATTCTGTTGCTAAAAAGGCAGCATATTCATCGTTTACAATTACTTTGTCGGTTTTTAAAGTAGGACAAATTCTGTCGAAAAAAACAATTGGAATGTCGTAAGACATTAACTGTGTAAAATGTGAAAAATCAGTTGTTTGTTTTGTCCTTGAAATTAGTACTCCTTCTACACCGCTCGAAATCATTGCGGTTGTATTGTCAATTTCTCTTTCTACTAATTCATTCGATTGCGTAACTATAACGGTGTAGCCTTTTTCATGAGCACAATCCTCAATTCCGCTAATAACAGACGAGAAAAAATAATGCACAATTTGTGGGATAATAACACCTATTGTATTCGATTTGTTTTTTCTAAGATTCAATGCAAGAGTATTTGGTCTGTATTTTAACTTTGAAGCTTGTTCTAATACCGCTTTTTTGGTTTTTTCGCTAATATCAGGATGATCTTTTAACGCTCTTGAAACAGTTGAAGGCGAAATACCTAATATTTTTGCTATGTCTTTTATGGTTGCTCTATGCATTTTGTTATTGAAAAAAAATTTAAAAAAATATAATATTTAGTATTACTTTTCTCAAAAATTGGGTTTTATTTTTTTTTTTGAAATAATACAGTTGTTTTTCCTGAAAGTCCTATTAGCAATGAATTATAGGTTTTTTAGTCTAATCAGCGTGGGCTAAAATAGTAATATAAGAAGTCAAATGCAAATTTTTTAAAAAAAAATTGCAAACGATTGCGGTGACGTTTTCGCAAACTTTTGTCAAAACATCTTTGGTTTTTAAGTTAATTTTATGTTAAATTTGGAGTGGACGAAAATTAAACAGTTTTATATTTTTTTACTAAAAAAACAATATTTATGAGAGCAAAATTTTTAAACTTATTGGGCTTGTTGTTGATTATTTTTTTCACATCAAGTTCTTTGTATGCACAAAAGACAATTACCGGTAAGGTGGTTGATAATCGGGATATCGGACTTCCCGGTGTTACGATTGTGGAAGTTGGAACTGCTAATGCTACTATTACCGATTTAGATGGTAATTATTCTCTGAAAGTTTCAGAAAATGCAGCAGTTTTAGAGTTTAATATGATGGGAATGAAAACTGAAAACGTTGAAATTACATCAGATGTTATTAATCTTAAAATGACAATTAATGACCAAGAAATTGGAGATGTGGTTGTAATTGGTTACGGAAAAGTTAAAAAAGGTGACGTTACAGGTTCTATTTCTACTTTAGGCTCCAAAGACTTTATTCAGGGATCTATTTCTTCTCCTCAGGATTTAATTTCAGGTAAAATACCCGGAGTTAGTGTAACTTCTTCTGGAGGTGCACCAGGTAGTTCTTCTGTTATCAGAATTCGTGGAGGTTCTTCATTATCTGCCAGCAACGACCCATTAATTGTTATTGATGGAATTCCTGTTGAAAATAGTGATGTTGCCGGAATGAGAAACCCTTTAAATGTAATTAATCCGGAAGATATTGAATCTTTTACAGTATTAAAAGATGCTTCTGCTACTGCTATTTATGGTTCAAGAGCTTCAAATGGTGTAATAATCATTACAACCAAAAAATCTCAACAAGGAGCTCCTTTTAAAATTTCTTATACTGTTAATACAGCTATTAGTACTTTGCCGAATAAATTAGATGTTTTATCAGCTGATGAATACAGAACTCTTATTACTGAAAAGTATGGAGAGGGTTCTATTCAGGCAAATTTACTTGGTACAAGTAACACTGACTGGCAAAATGAAATATATCAAAATGCTTTTAATCAAGAACATAATCTTTCTTTGTCAGGTTCTGTTAAAGTACTTCCTTATAGAGTTTCTTTATCTTATACCGATCAAAAAGGGGTTTTAAAAACTGATGGTTTCCAACGTATGAGTGGAGCTATTTTGCTTAATCCGAAACTAATGAATGATCATCTTAATATTACTGTTAATGTAAGAGGAACTAATGTGCAAAATCAATTTGCTGATGGTGGAGCAGTTGGAGCCGCAGTTAGATTTGACCCTACTCAGTCTGTGTTAGTTGACGATCAAACTTTTGGAGGATATTATACTTGGCTTGCTGGCGGAGGAAATCCAATTACTATCGCTACCAAAAATCCGGTTGCTCTTTTAAATCAAAGAGAAAATATTTCTAATGTTAATAGAATTTTGGCTAGTACTCAACTTGATTATAAATTACATTTCTTGCCTGATTTACATTTTAATGTGAATTTAGCCTTAGATCGTTCTGAAAGTAATGGAACTAATATCGTGCCTGATAATGCCTCTTTTGATTGGGATCCATCAGGAGTTACTAGTGGGTATAATTCTGAATACTCGCAGGTAAAATCTAACGAATTACTTGAAACTTATTTGAATTACTCAAAAGATTTATCTACGTCTGGTACCAGAATTGATGTGATGGGCGGTTATTCTTGGCAACATCTTTATTCTGAGGATCATAATTTTTCAACAAATTATTCTGGTGATGCAGACACAAGTCAGAATGATTATTCTACAGAATATTACTTAATTTCTTTGTATGGTCGTTTAAATTTTACGGTAAAAGACAGATATATTTTAACAGCAACCTTACGTGATGATGGTACTTCAAGATTTTCTCCTGAAAATCGTTGGGGACTTTTTCCATCAGCTGCTTTTGCATGGAAAATAAGTGAAGAGAGTTTTATGAAAAATGTTACTCAAATTTCTGATATGAAATTTAGAATTGGTTATGGGATTACCGGACAACAAAATATAGGACAAGGTAATTATCCTTATTTGGCTAGATATACTTACTCTTATCCTAATGCCGCTTATCCTTTTGGTTCTACTTATTATAACACACTTAGACCGGAAGCGTATAATTATAATCTAAAATGGGAAGAAACTACAACTTATAATGTTGGTCTTGATTTTGGTTTGTTCAAAAATCGCATTGTTGGTTCTGTTGACTTATACAAAAGAGTTACAAATGATTTATTGAACGTTATTCCTATTCCTGCCGGTACTAATTTTAACAATACTATATTAAGCAATATTGGAAGTCTTGAAAATAAGGGGGTAGAGTTTAATTTTAATTTTAGACCGATTGTGAAAACTGATGTTTTTTGGGAAATAGGTTTTAATGTTTCTTATAATAAAAATGAAATTACCAAATTAACTGTTGTTGAAGATCCTGATTATATTGGTGTTACTACTGGTGGTATATCGGGCGGAATAGGAAATACAGTTCAAATGCATAGTGTTGGATACCCTGCTTCTACTTTTTATTTAATGGAGCAAATTTATGATGCTGATGGCAATCCAATCGAAGGAGCTTATGTTGACAGAAATAATGATGGTGTAGTTAATGACCAAGATAAGTATCTTTCATATAGTCCTAATGCTGATTATTTAATTGGTTTCTCAACACGTTTTAATTATAAAAATATTGATTTAAGTATGTCTGCCAGAGGAAGTATCGGTAATTTTGTCTATGATAATATTAGTTCTGTTAACGGGCTTTCTATTGATATGTATAATTCAGCCGGTTATCTAAATAATGTAACAAATGCGATAACAGATCCAGGTTTTAACGATTATCAGTTAATGTCTGATTATTATGTGAAAGATGCTTCTTTTTTAAGAATGGATAATATCAGTTTAGGGTATTCTAAAAAATTATTTAACGAAAAATTAAAGTTTAGAATTGCTACTTCTGTACAAAATGTATTTGTCATTTCTAAATATAATGGTTTGGATCCTGAAATTTATGGAGGAATTGATAATAATATGTATCCTCGTCCAAGAATTTTTTCAGTTAACTTAAATATAGAGTTCTAATTTTAAAATTTTATAAAATGAAAATAAAAAATTATATCATATTACTAGCTTTGATGGTTACTTTGTTCTCTTCTTGTTTCAAAGATTTGAATACTGTTCCTCTTGATGAAGATGAAGTAACATCTGCAAATCTGTTTAATAATTTACTTGATTATAAACAGTTTTTAGCCAAAACTTATGCCGGATTGTCTTTAACAGGTCAGGAAGGACCGGCAGGACATCCAGATATCAACGTTTCTGACGAAGGTTTTTCTTCTTATTTAAGACAATATTGGGTGCATCAGGAAATTCCTACTGACGAAGCAATTGTTGCTTGGACAGATCCGGGGCTTCCTCAATACAATTTTCAAGAATGGACTTCTTCGAGTGATTTTGCTGAAATGATGTATTACAGAATATTCTATCAAATAACTTTGTGTAATGAATTTATTCGTAATGCCAGTGATGAAAAATTAAGCGAAAAAGATTTATCTGACGCTGACATTGCTGAAATAAAAATTTATAGAGATGAAGCTCGTTTATTAAGAGCTTTAAGTTATTGGCATGCACTTGACTTATTCGGTAGTGTTCCTTTTGTTACAGAAGAAGATGATTTAGGAGCATTTTTGCCTCAACAAATAACTAAAAAGGATCTTTTTGATTATATTGAATCCGAACTTATAGATATTGAATCTGGACTTGTTGATGCTCGTCAAAATGAATACGGAAGAATGGACAAAGCTTCGGCTTGGATGCTTTTGGCAAAATTATATCTGAATGCTATTGTTTATACAGGCGAAACTAAGAATACTGAATGTATTACTTATTGTAATAAAATAATTGAAGCTGGATACACATTAGATGACCGTTATCAAAATTTGTTTTGGTTAGGAAATGAAACTAGTTCTGAAATCATTTTTGCAATCCCAATGGACGGAATAAATTCTAAAACTTATGGTGGAACAACTTTTATAATTCACGCCGGAACAGGTGGTAGTATGAATGATATTGCTCCTAGCGTATTAGGAATTGATGGTGGCTGGGGAGGTCATAGAGTTACCCCACAATTTGTTGGTTTGTTTTCTGATATTACAGGTGCAACTGACACAAGAGCTATGTTTTATACTGACGGACAAACATTAGAGGTTGATGACTATTCTCAATTTTCTAATGGTTATGCTATTGATAAATTTAGAAATTCCTGGATTAGTGAAGATGGTAATGATACAATACTTGGTTCTAATCAAACTTTTGTTGATACTGATTTTCCGTTATTTAGACTTGCTGATGTCTATCTTATGTACGCAGAAGCAACTTTAAGAGGCGGAACTGGTGGTGATGTTACTACTGCTTTAGGATATGTTAATGATTTAAGAGAGAGAGCATATAATGATGAGTCTGGTAATATTACTGAAGGTCAGTTAACCTTAGATTTTATTCTTGATGAAAGAGGTAGAGAATTATATTGGGAAGCTCAAAGAAGAACTGATTTGATTCGTTATGATAAATTTACCGGCACTAATTATCTATGGGCATGGAAAGGTGGTGTTCAAGCAGGTGCTTTTACAGATGCTAAGTACAATGTTTATCCTATTCCTGCTGCTGAAATAAATGCTAATCCAAATCTTCATCAAAATCAGGATTATTAGAGTGTGAAATATTAAGGTGTAATCTTTAAAAATTAAATAAATTATGAAAAATAATCTAATAATAGTAGTTTTAGTCGCGTTGTTTTTTGTTTATTCCTGCGATAAAAAGGAATTAGGACCGACATTAGAACTAATAAATGCTCCGGTTTTGCTTGAGCCGGAAAACACTACATTTACATTAAGCAATGATATAGCAAAAGATACTATTTTAACTTTGAAATGGCAAAAAGCTGTATATAATGTTCCTACTGAAATTACTTATGATGTGGAGATGGCTGAAGCCGGAACTAATTTTGCAAATCCTATTGCTATTGTTTCTGGAATTTCTGATGATTCTGTTGGAATTACTGCTTTTACATTAAATAAGTTTATGACTGTCGATTTACAATTGGCTGTTGGTGAAGAATGCCAAGTTGAATTTCGAGTAAATTCTTTTGTTGGAGAAAGTGACGCTTCTCTATCAAATGCTGTTGGTATTTCTGCTGTTACTTTTGATCCTCCATATACTCCTCTTACTTTTACAATAATGTCAGGTGATACTGAAATTAAAGTTTTGAATTTGTTGGATGATTTTGTAGGAGATGCTACTTTAGATGTAGATCAGAAAGGTATGTATGAGGGATACGTTTGGCTAACTGCTGATAATTTATCAATAACTTTTCTTGGAGGACAAGATTTGGTTTTAAACAGAGATCCAAAAACATTAGGATCTGATAGCAGTAAGATTGTTGGTCAAGTTACTACTCATTTTTTATCTGAAACTGCAGTTGACCCTATTACAGTTGATTCTGTTGGTTATTACAGATTTAAAATTGACATGAATGAGTCAACTGTTGAGGTTATGGGTGTAGCTTGGGGTGTTATTGGTTCGGGTATTGAGCCTTTTGATTGGTCAACTAGTATTGTAATGGACTATTCAATTGATGATGATATCTGGTCGGTTGAGGTTACTACACATGATGGAGAGTTTAAGTTTAGACCAAACCAAACTTGGGATCCATTAAACTATGGTGATCAAAATAATGATGGTACACTTAATGAATATGGAACTAATATTCCAATTGAAGCAGGAACTAAGTTTATAACATTGAAACTTAGCGAGTTTCCTTATGAATTTAGTGTCCAAAACGCAAAAAAATAGGATTCATGGTTTAGGTGAAGATAGCCTCTAAGGAGGCTATTTTCTTTTATAAATCGAATGAATTATCTGATATATATTACTTTTTTGTTTTATAAAACTAACTCGCACAAGTTTAATTTAATTTTTAAATATGATTGACTTTATTAAACATCATCCTTGGCAAATTATTGAAGAGGGATTTAATCCTGAAAATCAGGAAGCTGCCGAAAGTATTTTTAGTCTTGGAAATGGGAAAATGGGACATCGCGCCAATTTTGAGGAATATTACACAGGAAAATCAATGCAAGGCACATATATTTCCGGTATTTATTATCCTGATAAAACGGTTGTAGGTTGGTGGAAAAATGGCTATCCCGAGTATTTTGCCAAAATCCTGAATGCTCCTGATTGGCGTGGAATAAAAATTTCCATTGGTAAACAGAAACTCGATTTGTTTACATGCAAAATATCTGATTTTAAACGTGTTCTGGATATGAAACACGGTTATTTGCAGAAAACATTTATTGCTGAATTTCCTGATGGAAAAAAAATCGCTGTTGAATCTGTGCGGTTTTTGAGTATTGTTCAGGATGAACTTGGGGTGATAAAATATGCCGTTACTCCTCTTAATTTTTCGGGAGAAATTGATGTTTTAACGGATATTGATGCTGATGTAAAAAACAAAGATGCCAATTATGGCGAAAAATTTTGGGTGGAGGTTGAAAAAAACTATTTGCCTTATCCTTATATTATTACTGAAACCAAAAAAACATTTTTTCAGCTTTGTAACGCGATAAATGTTGTTTTTGAAACTAATGGAGATGCTTTTGAACCGTCAACGTTTAAAAGTTTTGAACGTGAAAAATATATTGGTCAAAAATATCGTATCAATGTTGTTGAAAATCAAACAACTACTATTTACAAGTATGCTGCAATTACAAGTTCATTAAATTACACAAAGGAAAATCTTGTTGAACCTGCTCTTACTATTCTTGAAAATGCTGAAAATATTGGCTTCGACGGGCTTTTTGATGAACATAAAAACGCATGGGAACAAAAATGGCTTGAAAGTGACATAGTTATTGAAGATGATGTAGCAGCTCAACAGGCTATAAGATTTAATATTTTTCAGCTTAATCAAACTTATTCCGGTAAAGACGAACGTCTTAATATTGGACCAAAAGGTTTTACAGGTGAAAAATATGGTGGTGTAACTTATTGGGATACAGAGGCTTACTGTGTGCCTTTTTATTTGAGCACAGCTGAAGAAAATGTTGCTAAAAATTTATTAAAATATAGGTTTAAACATTTGCCTAAAGCAATTGAAAATGCACAAAAATTAGGTTTCAAAAACGGTGCGGCTCTTTACCCAATGGTAACTATAAACGGCGAAGAATGCCATAATGAATGGGAAATTACTTTTGAAGAAATTCATAGAAATGGTGCAATTGCTTTTGCAATTTTTAATTACATTAGATATTCTAACGATACTGAATATCTCTCAAAATTCGGACTTGAGGTTTTAATTGCTATTTCTCGTTTTTGGGCACAACGTGTTAATTTTTCCGAGCAAAAACAAAAATTTGTGATGCTTGGTGTTACAGGACCAAATGAATACGAGAATAATGTAAATAATAACTGGTACACATTAAAAATGGCTAGTTGGACATTAAAATACACGATTGAATCTTTGGGATTTGTTAAGAAAAATCATTCTGTAGATTTGAAAAGAATTATTGAAAAAACTAATTTTAATGAAATTGATGAAGTTGGGCAATGGGAAAAAATTATTGATAATATGTATTTCCCGTTTGATGAAAAGCGCAATGTTTTTCTTCAACAGGATGGATTTTTAGATAAAGAACTTATTTTGGCGGAAAATATTAATCCTAAAGAAAAACCTATAAATCAACACTGGTCTTGGGACAGAATTTTACGTTCTTGTTTTATAAAACAAGCTGATGTTTTGCAGGGAATGTTCTTTCTTGAAGATGAATTTGATACTGAAACTATAAAACGACATTTTGATTTTTATGAGCCAATGACTGTTCATGAATCTTCTTTGTCGGCTAGCGTACATTCTGTTTTGGCTTCTAAAATTGGGGAAGAAAAAAAGGCTTATGAATTGTACTTAAGAACTGCCAGACTTGACTTGGACGATTACAATAATGAAGTTGCCGAAGGTTTGCATATTACAAGCATGGCAGGAACTTGGATTAGTTTTGTTTATGGTTTTGGAGGACTTAGAATTAAGGACGGAAAAATTTCTTTTGCTCCATTTTTGCCAAATAACTGGAAAATAATTACTTTTAATGTGTTGTTTCGAGGAGTGCGTTTGAAAGTTCAAGTTGTTAAAAATGAGATTGCTATAAGTAATTTATCAGATGTTGACGCAGAAGTGTTGGTTTATGATTCAGATTTTATTGTTCATGCCAATGATGATATTGTGATTGTTAGAAATTTTTAGAATTTACATAAGGTTTTAATTAATAAAAAACACGATGCAAATTATTTTCTCGGCTAGGATGCCCAGATTATTGCTCTAATTTAAAATGTTAAACAAAATGAAAAAAATAATAATGTTTTTATACATTCTTTCGTTGTTTGCAGTTTCCTGTAAATATCCGGCTTCTGATAAGTTGCAGATTCCTGAAAAAAGTGAAATATTCGGATTAGCTTCGATTGTTAACCTGAATGTTGAACAAACAGTTATTTCAATGTTCGATTTTTTTGCCGAACCTGTAATAATTGACAGTGTTCGTGTTAATAAAAATCTTGATTTTAAATTGTCTGATGATAAATCTCAATTAACTTTAGATGTGATGTCTGATAGTCTTCCTAAATTGAGTGTAATGACTATTTACGCAGATGGTTACGGTTATTCTATTTTATTGAAAAAATCAAATAAAACTATGCAAGAACTTATTTTCGACCCAAAAGGAAAGGAATACGAAACTGTTTACATGAAAGGCGAAATGAATGCTTGGAATTATCTCGCTAATCAGCTTGAATTTGACGGAAAAAAATGGAGAACTTATGTAGAAGTAGAACCCGGAAATTATCAATATTTATTTGTTGTCGATGGCGTTGAAACTCTGGATAGAAAAAATAAAGACAGTATAAGTAACGGAATGGGTGCTTATAATTCTGTGCTAAATGTTGGCAAAAACACAGATGCAGATAAACCGTATTTATATACAATTTCTTTTACTGATGAAAATTTGACTTTTGGAATAGAAAATAAGGCAAAAGAAGTTATAGTGTTTTATCAAAATCATAAATTACCCGACAATTTTGTTGTTAAAACTGGCAATGAATATACTGTTTCTATACCCAAAGAGGCAAAAAAACTTGATAGAAGTTACATTCGTGTTTGGTCTTACAACAAATCAGGGGTTTCAAATGATTTATACATTCCTTTGACCAAGGGAAAAGTTGTAGATGATGCTACAGAATTAAATCGTTCGGATTATGAATCAGCTGTAATGTATAATGTTTTTATTGACCGTTTTTATGATGGTGACGAAACAAATAATCGTCCTTTGAATAGCAAAGAAGTGCTTCCGCAGGCTGATTTTCACGGTGGAGATATTGCAGGAATTATTGATAAAATAAATGACGGCTATTTTGAAAAATTGGGCGTTAATACTCTTTGGATTTCACCAATTGTGAAAAACGTTGAAGGTGCTTATGGTCAATGGCCAAAACCTGAAACAAAATTTTCTGCTTATCATGGCTATTGGCCCATGTCATTTACTCAAATTGATGATAGATTTGGCACGCATGATGAATTTAAAGAGCTGGTAGAACTTGCACACGAACATAATTTAAACGTAATTCTTGACTTTGTGGCTCACCATGTTCACGAAGAAAATCCAATTTATAAACAACATCCTGATTGGGCTACTGATTTATATTTGCCCGACGGAACACTTAATACAGAACGTTGGGATGACCATCGACTTACAACTTGGTTTGATGTTTTTTTACCCACGTTGGATAATTCTAAACCTGAAGTTTATAATATGGTCTCTGATTCTGCTTTGTATTGGATTACAGAATTTGGAATTGATGGATTTCGCCATGATGCAGCCAAACATGTTCCTCTTGTTTTTTGGAGCGAATTGACCAAAAAAGTTAAAAATCAAGTTGCTATTCCTCAAAATAGAAAAATTTATCAAATTGGTGAAACTTACGGCTCGCCTGAACTTATTGGTAGTTATGTAAATTCAGGAATGCTTGATGCTCAGTTTGATTTCAATTTATATGATGCTGTTTCTACTGCTATTTCTGTTGATAATAGTTTCAAAAATGTTGAAGTTACTCTCAATAAAAGCTTTAAATATTATGGTTATCATAATTTAATGGGAAATATTACCGGAAATCAGGATAGAGGTCGTTTTATTTCTTATGCTACCGGAACTTTAAAATATGATGAAGATGCTAAACTTGCAGGTTGGACTCGTGATATTATTGTTGGGTCGCCTGTTGGTTACGATAAAATGGCAATGTTGATTACGTTTATTAACACCGTTCCCGGAATACCGGTTATTTATTATGGTGATGAAATTGGAATACCAGGAGGAAATGACCCGGATAATCGCAGAATGATGAGATTTGATGATTTAGACGATAATGAACACGTTTTGAAAGATAATACAGCAGAATTGATTAAACTTCGTCGTAGTTCAATGCCTCTGATGTTTGGTGATTTTAAATTTATTCAGGTTACTGATGATATAATGATTTACCAAAGAACTTATTTCGGACAAATTGCAATTATTGTATTTAATAAATCGGATAAAGAAGAGGTAATAATTTTCGATTTAGACCCAAAATATGATTATACTGATTTGAAATCAAATTTTGCTTGTTGTTTTTCAATTAGCAAAGGTCAATTACAAATCACTCTTGAACCGGAGTCTTTTGAAGTATTCACAAACTAAAACAGTTTACCAGTTGTCGAGTTAACCAGTAATCGAGTTAACCAGTAATCGAGTTAACCAGTAATCGAGTTAACCAGTTCTAACAACTCGACAACTCGACAACTCGACAACTCGACAAACTCAATAACTCGACAACTTAACAAACTTTTAAAACTTAATTATATGAAATTCAAACCTTTTTTTCTTTTGCTGACGTTAAGCTTTTTTATTTTTGCTGCTTCATGCAATGAAAATTCAAAAACAGATAAAAATAATACTGATTCTACCACAACAGAGGTAAAGTATCCTGAAAAAATCAAAAGTGCAGTAATTTACGAAGTAAACATCAGACAGTACAGCCCTGAAGGAACTTTTAATGCCTTTACTGAACAAATTCCCAGATTGGCTGATATGGGAGTTGATATACTTTGGTTAATGCCGGTTTTCCCTGTAGGTGAAAAAAACAGAAAAGGTGACTTGGGAAGTTATTACGCCGTTCAAAATTATACCGAAGTTAATCCTGAATTTGGAACAAAAGAAGATTTAGCCAAATTGATAAAAGTTGCTCATGAAAATAATATGTTGGTAATTCTAGATTGGGTTGCAAATCACACAGCATGGGATAATGTGTGGATTGATGAACACCCTGATTGGTACACTCACGATGACAAAGGAAATATTATTCCTCCCGTTGAAGATTGGAGTGACGTTGCTGACTTGAACTATGATAATCAGGAAATGCGTGCAGAAATGTTAAAATCACTTGAATATTGGGTTACTGATTTTGATGTTGACGGTTTTCGTTGCGATGTAGCAATGATGGTTCCAACTGATTTCTGGGAAAATGCTCGTATTGAACTTGACAAAATTAAACCTATGTTTATGCTTGCTGAGTCTGAAACTGATGATTTAATGGTTTCCGCTTTTGATATGAATTATTCATGGGAACTTCTTCATATTACTCAAGAAATTGCAAAAGGAGAGTTGAATGCTACTGATTTGATTGATTACATAAAACGTGACGAAGAACGATTTTCTGAAAAAGTTCTTAGAATGACTTTTACTTCTAATCATGATGAAAATTCTTGGAACGGAAGTGTTTATGAGCGCTTCCCTGATTGTTACAAAACTTTTGCTGCGTTAACTTTTGTTGTGCCCGGTATGCCATTGATTTATAGTGGTCAAGAAGCTTGTTTGGATAAACGTCTTGCTTTTTTCTACAAAGATACAATCGATTGGAAGGAATGTGAAATGGCAGGATTTTATAAAGATTTAATCAAATTAAAAGATGAAAATGAAGCACTTTGGAACGGTGAATTAGGTGCCCCAATTACATTTGTAAACATCAAAGAAAACAAAAATACTCTTGTGTTTATTAGAGAACAAAATGACGATAAAGTATTGTCTGTGTTTAATTTATCAGCTAATGAAACCGAAATAGTTATTACTGACGAAGCTGTGTTTGGAAAATATAAAAATTATTTTTCCGGAGCAGAAATTGAAATTTCAGTAGAAAAAAACACATTTAAGTTTAATGCTTGGGATTTTTGGGTCTTAATTGCACAATAATTCAAGGTATTAATTAGCTAAGACTTTTAAGTTGAATAAATAATTCGGGGTATATTTTTTTGATATACCCCGTTTTTTTTAGTGAAAATATTTACAACGCAAAAAATATTGACTGAATATTTGATGAGTTTTATCAAAACACCAACGACTTTATATATTTTTGCACCAGTTCAACTTAGGACTCTAATTCGGTAAAAGGCACTTCAGTGCTCTTTAAAATTGTCCCATCGGGACGCTCAGTATTTAAAAAGGTACCTCGGTACCTTTGATTAAAATGAATATGGAAAAAATAAAAAAATCAGTAATCTACGAAGTAAATTTACGTCAATATACTCCGGAAGGAACTATAAATGCTTTTATAGAGCATATTCCCCGACTGGCAGATATGGGAATTGGAATTTTGTGGATTATGCCAATTCAACCTATCGGGAAAAAGAATCGCAAAGGAACACTTGGAAGTTATTATTCGATTAGTAATTATATTGCTGTTAATCCTGAATTTGGAACAGAAAAAGATTTTGCAAGATTAGTTGAAGTTACGCATGAATTTGGAATGTTACTTATTCTTGATTGGGTTGCAAATCACACTTCGTGGGATAACGTTTGGATTGATGCACACCCAGATTGGTACACACAAGACAAAGCCGGTAATATTTTACCTCCCAATAAAGACTGGACAGATGTTGCCGATTTGAATTATAAGAATAAAAAGATGCGTGTCGAAATGATTAATTCAATGAAATATTGGATTGAAAATTTTGATGTAGATGGCTTTAGGTGTGATATGGCAATGCTTGTTCCAACTGATTTTTGGAATCAGGCTCGAGCAGAATTAGATAAAGTTAAACCTGTTTTTATGCTTGCCGAAGCTGAAGAAAAAGACCTTATGGAAATGGCTTTTGATGCAAATTATTCCTGGGATTTTTTACATCTTATTGAGGCAATAGCAAAAGGCAAACGGAGAGCAGTTGATGTAATTGATTATTTCCTTGATGCTCCTAAAAAGTTTCCGCAAAAGGTCATCCGAATGACTTTTACTTCTAATCACGACGAAAACACTTGGAACGGTAGTGTGTTTGAACGATTTCCTGATAAAAGTTACAAAACATTTGCGGTTTATTCGTTTTTAGTCCCTGGTATGCCTCTGATTTACAGTGGACAAGAAGCATGTTTAAACAAAAAAATCAAGTTTTTCGACAGAGATACAATAGAATGGAAAAATTGTGAAATGGGGCATTTATACAAGAAACTTATTGCTCTAAAATCTAAAAATGAAGCACTTTGGAATGGTGAATTTGGTTCTTCGCTTGTATTTGCTCCAACAGAAAATAACGAACAAATTACTACATTTATCAGAGAAAAAAATGGCAACAAAATTCTTGCAATGTTCAATTTTTCAGCAAAACTAACAGATGTGAAATTTACAGATAAAAACGCCTTTGGCAAATACAAAGAATATTTCACCGATGAAGAAATTGAAATCACATCTGAGCAAACTTATATGCTTACAGGTTGGGAATATAAAGTGTTGGTAAAATTGTAATTTTTTTTAAAAAGAATATTTTCTAGGCTTGAGTTTCTATATTAAATCAAAAAAAAGACTAAATTGTATTCTGTGTTAAACAGGAGAAGACAAATATTTGAAAATGAATTGAAAAAGTTGTATTTTTATAAAAATATTTTTCTATGGAGCTTACTATTAGTGTAAAAGAAAAACAAAAGGCTGACTTTCTAATTAAACTATTACAGGAGTTAAACTTTGTTGAAATAATTGATTTTAAAGAAGATGATGATATTTATCCTGATGAACATAAAAGAATTATTCAAGAAAGACTTGAAAAAATAGCGAAGGGAGAAACAACGTTTAAAAGCTGGAACGATATTAAAAAGAAGTATGAACATAAAGCAATTTGAAATTGAACTTTCAGATGACGCTGAATTTGACTTTGATAGTTCTTACTTATATTATTTTAAGATTAGTGAGATGCTTGCTAGTAGATTTTATAATCAGATAAATTCTAGTTTTAAAGCAATTTCTATTAATCCACAAGGATATCAAGAGGTGGAAGATAACGTTCGCCGATTTGTTGTTCGTGATTTCCCTTTTGTTATTTATTATCAAATTAAAGGTTTAAAAATAAGAATAATTGCAGTTTTTCATGCTAGTCGAAATCCTAGAGTTTGGGTAGAAAGAATATAATAATATAATGAATAAAAGTGTTTTTGGGAATGATAATTAAACACTTTTTAGTTTAATTTTATAACTTAAATCCATAAATAAACGTAAGTTTCTAACTTACATCAATCAATCCCCACTAGAATAATCAAATTTTATCAAATCCGGCAGATATTCTTTTTCTCGTTTTTTTTCGTAGTCAAGAATTAGAAAGCCTAGTTGCTCAAAGAAAGGTAGCGCTATTTGGCGGTATTCGTAATTGTCGTTGTTCATAATTTCGTCTTTGTTGGAATAAATCACAGATGATAAAAAGAATTCTACATTGTTTTCATAATCAACAATATACGCCACATCAGCCATGAATCCGAACGACATTCCAACCTTATCAAAAATACGGATATTTTCAGGTAGTTTTTCGGTGGAATTTCCAAGCATGTAATATTTTACGTAGCTGTCGTAATAAACATCGTAAGGCACATACCAAGGATTTTTTGATTCTCTCGGCAACATTCCCATATATCTGCGAACGGTATTGTAATCATCTTCTGTTAGATCAAATCTTTGCTTCTCGGGGAAAACATCAGGAAAAAATATCATTTCTAAAAGTTTGTGCAAATCCTGAATGTTTATATAGTTCATGTTTCCGAAATTTTTCGGAGAATTGCTTACTGTTCTTGTTTTGGAGTCCCATACGCCTTTGCCGGCATAAGGTTTTGGATGCCAGCCTGTAATTATTGTGTCGCTTTTTGTTTCTTCTTCCTGATAAACCAATTCGTCATCTAGTGTGTAGAAATTAATCCCACAACTAAGCCTGTTTTCTTCCGCGCTGCATGGTACAAATCTGTTCAGAATTCTGACTTTTTTAAAACCAAGTTGCCAAATTCTTTTGTTGGCGTATTTCTGTCCCAAAAAATCGTACATTCTGTTAAATGCATCATTATTGCTCAGAACTAATGCTTTTTTAATGAGATGATTAAACGATTCATAATCTTCTGCAGCTGTGGTGTCGTAATATAATCCTTTTTGGCAACCGCAACCGTCAAATGTAACTTTGTTATATTTAGATATTTGTTCAATGCGATTTAATTTTTCCAAAGTCATTAAAATTACCGGAAGTTTTATCAT
The DNA here is from genome assembly GCA_016938685.1 of Bacteroidales bacterium. GTDB lineage: Bacteria > Bacteroidota > Bacteroidia > Bacteroidales > JAFGUD01 > JAFGUD01. Next base: position 63,226 of record JAFGUD010000339.1, read on the forward strand.
ACTTGCGCAGTAATAATATTCGTTGTCGTTTAATCTGTATGTATAGTCAGTAAAATGTGGTGTTCCATTAGAATCCCGGTCTATTTGGGTGTAAATAATCTGCAATCTGTATTTTTCTGAATTTTCAATTACGTCAGCAAAATATTCCGGTCGTGTTTGCATTAACTTTAATAAAAAATCATTGTCATTCGGGTTTTTAAACTCTTGTGCGCTAACGAAAAATGAGTTTAAAATAGTTGTTATCAGGATGATTGCTTTTATGTACATCTTCTTTGATTTTTATTTGAAAGTTAAAACTTTCTTTATTTGAACAACTGAATTATAATCTAATTTATTTCAAAATTTTTCATTTTCTACTAATCAATTGCAAATTTGACTCCTCAAATGTTCCATTGTAACCTGTTGCAAAGTTTATTGGTGTTACATTTGGATCTTGTTTGTACATATCTCGCAAATCTGACTGAAAATAAGCTCTGAACATGTCAAGAGTTTTGGTGTAAGAGCCAAAAAGTTTGATATTCCATGTTTCTTTGTCAATATATTTTATTGGAATACCGGAATCGTCTTGAAAAATATAGTCTGATTTTTCTAGGCTGACATTACGTATTTTAACAAACCAGATATTTAGATAAGAAGCTGCTTTTAAGTATGTTGCATTGATTGAGCGTTTTTCTAAAAAAGTTATAAATTCAGGAGTGTCATCAATTTTTGGTTCGCCGATATTGTGTGAAAAATACATGACAGTTTTGATGTCATTTGTTCCTTTTTGGAAATAATTAATTTTTACGCCTGAAATGTAAGTGTCATTTGGATCATCTATATCTGTTGTGTTTGGTAAAGACATTACTTCGTTTCCGGCTTTGTCAATCGTGAATTTCTGAACGTCAAGAATATGACAATCTGATTGAGCCATAAAAATGTACAAAATAGGCAAAACTCCGCTGATGCTGTCAACAACTTCGCTTTTGTATTGAACTTTCATTTTTTTAGTTACAAAATATCCCTGATTGAGAATATTTCGCATCGAAGCAATAATCTGATTAAAATAACTTGATTTTTTGTAATCGGAAAATTCTGAAAAATCAGGTATATATCCAACAGGCTCCAATGCTGCCATTATTATTGTGTCTGCTTTGGGGAAGAATATGTTTGCATTGATGAAGTCAGGTCCACTATAAGGATAAAATAATGTTTTAATGTTGTCATTTACTTCTTTTAGATATTCATCTCTAAAAGAATCAAGTTTTGTTATTCTTTCAGTTTTAAAAGTGGCAAAAGCTGCTGAAATATCAGAACTATAATTTTTCCACTCTTCAGTATTTTCTAAATTTTTGTAAACTCCGTTTTCGGCTTGTGGAATTCCGGCAAGCCAAAGTGCCATGTCATTAAATTTTCTGTCGTATTTTGATAAATCTATCTTATTTTCAAGTTTAATAGAATCAGTAACTTGAGTTGAGTCTTGATTGTTATCGTTTGTTTCGGAATTATTATTTTTGCAATTAATAATAAATAGTGTTAATACTAAAAAAAGAATGTTTTTTAATGTTGATTTTAGATTATTCGTTCTCATTTTTTATTTGTTGTTTTTTGTTAGAAATTTTTTTGTTGATAATATAAACAATGGCGCCTACCGCAATTGTAATTACACTGTATAAAGCTGTAATTGGCTTATCTTTAATTATATAAAACATCATCCAACCGGTAACAAGCAAGAAAATTGCCGGTGTAATTGGATAACCCCATGTTTTGTATGTTCTTTCTAGTTCGGGTTTTTTTATGCGTAATACGTAAACTCCCAAAACTGTCATAAATGATGATAAAGTAAGTGTAAATCCTATGTAGTAAATTATTGATTCAAAGGTCGATGTTATAACCATAAATAAAACGATGATTGTTTGAAATACAATTGCAATTGCAGGAATGTCGTTTTTGTTTTTTCTTGCGAAAAATCGGAATGTTTTATAATCTTCTCCAATAACTTGTATTACTCTTGGTCCTGCCCAAGTCATTGAGCTAATTGCAGAAATAAGTCCGATAGAAATTAGTAAACCCATTATTATTCCGCCTGTATGACCAAAAATATGCGTTGCCGCAATATATCCAACTTCTTCTTGCATAACCATTTCCGAAGCCGGAGTAGAATATAAAAACACTGCGTTAACAGGCACGTACAGAAGTATCACAATAAGAGTTCCCAGAAACAAAGATAACGGCATATTCTTTTTAGGATTCTTTATTTCGCTCGAAATATACGCCGATGCATTCCAGCCCGAATACGCATACATTACAAATACCAATGAAACAGCAAATGCGCCTGTGAAAATTGCTGAAAATGATTCTGATGTTGGCAGAAATGAAATGTTTTGTCCTTTTGATAAAATAAAACCAAAAAAGATTAGAGTTATAATTAGTAATATTTTCAAACAGGTAAAGAAATTTTGGAAAATGCTTATTGTCTTGATTTTTTTTGTGTGAACAAATGCAATTATTATTGTTAGAAATATTGCTATAATTTTCATTGTAAGGTCTTGATGACTTTCAGTAATAACGCTAGTGTCTTTTAAAACACTAGAGCTGTATTTTCCTGCTGCAATTGCTGCTGCCGCTATTGGTGCGGTAAATCCAACTATAACTGAAATCCAACCGGATAAAAAACCTACAAATGGACTGTAAATTTTACCTAAAAATTGATATTCTCCGCCTGAACGTGGATAAAGTGAACCAAGTTCTCCGTATGAAAAGGCTCCGCTTAATGCAGTTATTCCTCCAATAATCCACAATGCAAGAATTGTAAAAGTGTGTGTTATTCCGGCAAGTTGAAATCCAAGGCTAGTAAAAACTCCTGTCCCAATCATATTTGCAACAACTATTGTTATTGCCGTTGTCAACCCTATTTTCTGAATTTGTTTGTTTTTTGTCATTTATTAGTTTTCATTCATTCTTTAATGATTTTTTAACTTTCAAAAATAGAACCACCTTTCGAGAAAATAAAATATTTATTACTTTATTTTTTATTATTCGTTTGTCAATAAGTTTTCTTACATATCTGCTTATTGAAATGTTTTTGCTTTTTTATAGCTCTTTTTTTTGATTTTTATTCTTTGATGTGTTTTTTATTTTTAATATCTTTATGAAAATTTTTTGGGTGAAAAAAAAACTTAGCATATTACGACTTTCCTTTAATAATCTTATGTTGACAGAGGAGGATAGAAAAAGATTTATTGTAGTTTTTTTCTCTTTCACAGGTTTTTTTTCTTTGATTTTCTTTTTGATTATTGCGGTAGTAAACAAAAAATATAACATTGTTTATATAAATACTGCTTTTGCATTTGTGACATTAAGTAATTTGATTTATTTCTTAATTAAAGGAAAAGTCGGGTTTTCGTCTAATGTTCTTGTTTCGTTGATGTTTTTACTAGAATTATTTCTGTTTATTTCAATCGGAGATTCTACAACCGGAGTTTTTTGGTATTACATTTTTATTCCTCTTTCAATATTAACATTAAATAATCGTGTTGGCACATTTTATTCTGTGCTTCTAATTGTTTTTACGCTTTGCATTTTTATGCTTGATTTTGGAGATGTTCAGGAAAAATATTCTTCTGCTTTTATGTTGCGATTTTTCTTTACTTATTCTATTGTTGGTGTTTTGATTAATGTGTTTGAATTTTCAAGAAAATCAATACTAAATCGTTATGAGTCAATATTAGATGAACAAGAGTTGTTTTTAAATAAGTTGCAAACAAAAAACGATAAACTACTTGCTGTAGAAGAGGAATTGAAACAACAAAATGAAGAACTTAAGGTATTATATGAAAATAATGAATATCAAGTTAAAGTTATTAAACAAAATGAAATTAGACTTGATTATATTTTAAATGCAATTGGCGAAGGTCTTGGGATTACTGATTTTAACGAAAATTTTATTTATGCTAATCCAAGGGCTGATAGTATTTTTGGGCTAAAACCCGGAGGTTTATTAGGAAGAAATTTAAAAGATTTTATTGACGATAAAGAATGGACTAAAATTGTTATTCAAACACAAAGAAGACGTGAAAAACAAGTTTCTACTTATGATTTAAAGTTAGCTTTGCCTGATGGGGCTGTTAAAAATATTATTGTTACTGCTGTGCCGGATCTGGAAATTGAGGGTAATGTTTCTGCTACAATTGGTGTTTTTAGAGACATTTCTGATAGAGTTTTACGTGAAAAACAAATATTAGAGTTAAAGAATCAACTTGAGATTTTGCTTAATAATCTTCCTGCTTCTGTATATTATAAAGATGTGAATCTTAAGTATATTCTTGTTAATCAGGCTTATGCTGATTTGTTTGGAGTAAATAAGCAAGAATTAATTGGAAAAACTGATGATGAAATAACAAGTGAAGAGGTTGCTTTGGAACACAAATACCTAGATTTGAATGTATTAGAAGAGAAAGAACCTATAATTAATTATGAAAATGTAAGTTTTACTAAACATAAGGAGCAATATTGGACTCTGACTTCAAAAATTCCTTATTTTGATAATCAAGGAAACCTGAAAGGAATTGTTGGTATTATTAGTGATATTACTAAACGGAAATTACAGCAAATAAAAATTTTGGAACAAAAAAGTTTACTGGAATCTGCTAATCAAGATATTAAAGATAGTTTGAACTATGCAAAATCCATTCAAGATGCGTTGCTTCCAAATCATTTAGTGGCTGATAAATACTTTAAAGAACATTTTATTTTTTATAGACCAAAAGAAAATGTTTCAGGTGATTTTTATTATATAAATAAAATACAAGAAAAAGTTATTTTCGCTGTTGGTGATTGTACCGGACATGGTATTCCGGGAGCTTTCTTGACAATGTTGAGTATAACTTTTTTGCACGAATTGATTACTAATGGAATTTATTATAATCCCGGAGATTTGTTAAATCAACTAAGAATTAAATTTAAGGATATGTTTAGTTTTTCCGGAGAAGTTAATAAAAATGGAATGGATATTTCTATTTGCTTTTATTATCCAGAGAATAAAATTTTACAGTTTGCTGGCGCATATCAAGCTATCTTTTTGATTAGAAATAATGAGTTAATAAAATATAAAGCTACTCCAAACCCTATTGGGCATTTTATTGCTGAAATTCCTTTCAAAAGTCAAGATATTCAAATTATGGAGAATGATGCTCTATATCTTATGTCTGACGGGTATCAGGATCAATTTGGAGGTGATTTTTTCTCTAAATATACAACCAAAAGATTTAGAAATATTTTGGTTGATATAAATAATAAAAGTATGTGCGAGCAAAAAGACCTTCTTATTGAAGAATTAGATAAATGGCAAGGAGATGAAGAGCAGATTGATGACATAACTATAATGGGAATTAGGTTTTAAATTTCTTCCAAATTTATTATTTTGATAAAAATAACTTTCATATTTGTCTTTTTGTTGCTTTGTTTTTTTGCTGAAGCTCAATATAAAGTATTTGTTGTTCATGATAATAATGAACAATCTAAATTTTTAGCTAGTGATTCAATTGACGTTGTTAATAAATTAGCTTCTAAATTATTAAAATATAAAAATAAGGGGTTTATAGAAGCTTCTGTTGACAGTATTGAATTTGATTCAAATTTTGTTTTTGTATATATTCATAAAGGAATAGTTTATAGTTGGAAAAATGTTGAGTTCATCTACCCTACCGAATTAAATTTTAAGAATAAAAAATTTGATAATTCTCCGGTTGTTTTTTCTGAACTGGATTTGGAAATAGAAAAAATTACAAATCATTTTAGTAATTTAGGATATCCTTTTGTCGAAATATTTTTTGATTCGCTTTTGTTTGATGAAAATTTTATTTCAACTCAAATTATAGTTAATCCAAATCAATATATTAAATACGATAGCATTTTTTTTAATCCCGATGTTAGAATTTCTTCAAAATTTCTCCAAAATTATCTTGATTTTAAAAAAGCTTATCCTTACAATGAAAAACAAATAATTTTGATTGAAAACAAATTGTCAGAATTATCGTTTATTGCTGTAAATCAGGTGTATGAGGTTGAGTTTCATTCTGATTGTTCAGATTTGTATCTTTACATGAAAAACAAAAAATCTAATCAAGTGTCTGGAATTGTGGGGTTTACAAATGTAGACAATAGGTTTTTATTAACAGGTAAAGTAGGCTTTACTTTTGTAAACACGCTTAAAAATGCTGATATTATTAGTCTAAAGTGGCAAAAGACAAAACTTGCGACTCAGGATTTGCATTTTGATGTGGAAATTCCCTATTTATTTTCTACATCTATTGGAATAGGAAATGAGTTTTTTCTTGAAAAAATTGATTCTTCTTATGTAAATGTTGCTGATAAATTGGCTGTTAGCTATTTCTTTTCCGGTTTTAACAGCGTTTCTACATTCGTAAATGCTGAACGCTCAATAGTTTTTGACACAACAATGACTTTTTCCGACTATTCTGCTGTGTTATACGGAATTTCTTCAAAATTAAAGAGTTTAGATAATATTTTTAATCCATCAAAAGGCTACTTTGTTGAATTATCAATGGGTACAGGTAGAAAATTGGTTAATGATTCAACTTCTTTACAACTTGAAACTAGTATTGAAGCAGAAGTCTTTTTACCTATTTTCCCAAAGTTAGTTTTTCATCTTCGTGGTTTTTTATATCTGCTAAATGATGATTATTTGCTTGAAAATGAGTTGTTTAAGTTTGGCGGCTCTGAGCTAATGAGAGGTTTTGATGAACGAAGCTTTTCTGCAAATCAACTGTTTTTTAGTTCATTAGAAATTCGTTATTTATTCGAAAAACAATCTAATGTTTTTTTATTTGCAGATTACTCAGTTTTTCAACATCACACAATTGAACAGAATTTTTGGAATCATCCCGGTGGGGTAGGAGTGGGACTTAATTTTGCTGCAAAAAATAATGTTTTTCACCTTTCTTATGCTATAGGAAAAGATGATTTTATGCCTTTTTTGTTGAAAAATGCAAAAGTGCATTTTGGCGTTAAGACTATTTTTTAGGGAAATTGCACCCAAAAAAAAGATTTTGTTTTGCTGAACTAAAATCGTCAATTGTCTTCTACAAAACCGCTTCATATAAAATTTCCACCGGATGTTTAGCGTTTCGGTTGGTTCCGTCTTTTATTTGATGGCGACAACTTGTTCCGGGAGCTGCAATTTCAACTTCTTCGGTTGTTTTGCGAATTTCCGGGAATAAAATAAGTTCACCTACTGCCATCGACAAATTGTAGTGTTCTTTTTCATAGCCAAATGAACCAGCCATACCACAACAACCGGATTTTATTTCTTTTACTTCGTAATTTATAGGTAAGCTAAGCATTTTTTTTGTGCTTTCTGTTGATGCTAATGCTTTTTGATAACAATGTCCGTGTAATTTAATTTTTTTACTTTCTGTTGTAAATTGTTCTGCTGTAATTCTTTTTGCGTCAATTTCTTTTGCTATAAATTCATCGAACATAAAAGCATTTTTAGCAATTTTTTGAGCATCTGCTTTTAATTCGGGTAAAGCCAAATCAATACTTTCGTCTCTAAAAGTTAGTATTGCTGATGGTTCTATTCCTATCAATGGTGTTTTGTCTGTAATTAAATCCTTGAGCAACAAAGTGTTTTTGTTAATTATTTTTTTAGCATTTTTTACCAAACCTTTTGAAAGATAAGTTCTTCCGCTTTCAACGTGTTTTGGAATAACTACTTTGTAACCCAATTTTTCTAGCAGCATAATTGCTTTTAAGCCAATATCACTGTCGTTGAAATTTGTAAATTCATCATTGAACAAATATACTCTGACATCCCCCTGCACCCCCTTTTTTAAGGGGGAATTTAAGGACTTGTTGAGCGAAGCCGAAAAGACACCCTCCTGCACTTCCTTTTTTAAGAGGGAATTTGAGGACTTGTTGAGCGAAGCTGAAAAGACATCTTCCTTCTCTCCATTTTTTAAGGAGGAAATCAAAGTTGAATTGTGTTGACGTGAAAGTGATTTTTTAACATTAGGAATTGAACGTTTTTCAGAAAATCCAATTTTTTTAGCGAATATTTTTCCGAAAGCTGAATTCATCATAAAATTTGAGAATTTTGGCATAATTGACATCAACTTATTCATTTTTGGGAAATTGGCAATTAACTTTGTTCTCAACGGTATGCGATGTGATTTGTAATAATGCTCTAAAAATTCTGCTTTAAGCTTTGTTATATCAACATTTGAAGGACATTCTGATTTGCACGCTTTGCACGAAAGGCAAGTGTCAAGAACCTTGTAAATTTCCTGATGGTTAAACACATTCGATTTTTTGCTGTTGGTTATAAATTCGCGAAGAGTGTTTGCGCGAGCGCGTGTGGAGTTCCATTCGTTGCGTGTTGCCTGAAATGAGGGACACATAGTTCCGCCCGCAAATTCAGATTTTCTGCAATCACCTGAACCATTACATTTTTCTATGGCTCTCATATAACCGCCAACATCTGAAAAATCATATAGAGTGTCAATTTCAGGGGCTTTTAAGTCGGGATTGTAACGCAAAGAAGAATTCATTGGTGGTGTGTCCACAATTTTGCCGGGATTGAAAATATTATTCGGGTCAAAAACTTGTTTTATTTCTTTGAAAAAACCGTAAACTTCTTTACCAAAAAGCAAAGGTATAAATTCACCTCTTAGCCTTCCATCTCCGTGTTCTCCACTCAGTGAACCTCGATATTTTTTTACTAAATGGGCAACTTCAAGTGCAACTGTATGAAAAAGTTCTACGTCTTTTGAATCTTTTAAGTTTAAAATAGGTCTTAAATGTAGTTCTCCGCTACCAATGTGCGCATGATATACACAAGAAAGTTTATGCTTTTGCATAATTTGGTCAAATTCAACCAAGTATTCCGGCAAAACTTCTACATCAACAGCGGTATCTTCAACAAGACTTACAGGTCGTGCATCGCCTGGAAGGTTAGATAAAACTCCAAGTCCTGCTTTGCGAAGATTCCATACTTTTTTAGTTTCCGCACCCCATACAACAGCAAAGTGATACCCAAAACCGTATTGTTGCATTTCTGCTTCCATATCTTTTGCTTGTTGTTCGATGATAGATTTGTCTTCATTAGAAAATTCTACAAAAAGTAAGGCTTCCGGTTCTCCTTTGATAAAAAATCTGTTTTTTCTTTGTTCAATATTGTCTTTTGTGAGGTTAAGAATTGTTTTGTCCATCAATTCTACTGCTGCCGGATTGTGTTTTAGTGCAATTAAATTCGCTTTAAAAGAATCGTGTAAATTATTAAAATGTACGCATACAAGAGCTTTGTTTTTGGGTGGTGTAGGATCCAATTGAATTTTAACTTCTGTAATAAATGCCAATGTACCTTCTGAACCGGCTATTAGTTTTGCAATGTTAAATTTTTGGTCAAAATTTCCGAAAATTTCTGTATGAATAAGATTTTCAAGTGCGTATCCTGTATTACGTTTTTTTACTTTTAATGATGGTGCGTTGTCTAATATGAGTTTTTGATTTGCTTCCGATTTTAGCAAGTTGTAAAATTTATTGTATATTATTCCTTCTAAATCAGTTTGTTGTAGCTTTTGTTTGAAGCTTTCCTTTGATATTGCTTCAAATACCACTTCTGAACCGTCACTTAAAATTGCATTAACCGAAATGAGTTTTGAACGAGTGTCACCGTAGACAAGTAAATGTAAGCCTGATGCATTATTACCAACCATTCCGCCTATTGTTACTCTGTTTCCTGATGAAGTTTCGGGACCAAAGAATAAGTTTTCTGATTCAATTTGACGATTTAATTCTGTAAGAATAATTCCTGGTTCAACTCTTACCCATTTTTCTTCTTTGTTGATTTCTAGGATGTTGGTTAAATTTTTTGAAATATCTACCACTATTCCATTGCCAACTACTTGTCCAGCAAGAGAAGTTCCACCACCTCGTGGAATAAGGCTGAGTTTTTTTTCATTGGCAAACAATATCAGTTTTTTTATATCTTGTTTATTTTCAGGGAAAACCACTGCTTGTGGCATTTCTTTATATGCTGATGCATCAGTTGCGTATAATGTGCGTTTTGCTATGTCTGTGTAAACTTCGCAAGTCAATATTTTTTTTAATTCGTCAATATTATTCATGGTTTTAATTTTATTGAATTGCCAAAATTAAAATTTTTTGTTTAAGCTGTTGGCTTTAGTAGATAATTTAGAAATTTTATTGTTCAAAAATTATATAAATTGTTTTTTATGATTTGGAATTTTCACTATGTCTGATTTGGAATTTTCACTATGACTAATTTTGAAAAAAGACTGTGTCTAATTTGGAATTTTCACTATGACTAATTTGGAAAAAAAACTATGTCTGATTTGGAATTTTCGCTATGTCCAATCTGGAAAAAAGGCTATGTCTAATTTGGAATTTTCGCTATGTCCAATCTGGAAAAAAAACTATGTCTAATTTGGAATTTTAAATTATATTTCTTTTCTTTGTTGAAAATTCCAGCAATGATAACAAGAGCTTTAAATAATCGTGTTTTTGAAGATTTGAGCGCGTTTAGAATTATAAATATTAAAGGTGCCAGACAATGTGGTAAAACAACTGTAGTAAAACAGCTAGCTGCTGAATACGGATTTAAGTATTTCACATTTGATAATATTCAGGATTTGGAATACGCTAGAAAAGTACCAATGGAATTTGTTGAACTTGCTGATGAAAATACTGTGGTAATTGATGAAATACAAATGATGCCTGAAATACTTCCATATATAAAGATGCAAGTAGATAAAAAAAATAGGGCAGGTCAATTTCTAATTACCAGTTCTGCTGATTTACTAAAAATGGCAAAAGTATTTGAAAGTTTAGCCGGCAGAAGTGTAGAATATGAACTAATGACTTTGTCAATTGCTGAAATATATAAAATAGATGTAAATATAATTGATTTGCTTTTAAGTACAGACTTTCGCGAACATTTTGGAAATTTAAAAGAAAGCGGTGCCGATGTGGTTTTTAAACATGCTGCTATTGGCGGTTTTCCTGAAGTTCAAAAATTGACTGTTAGACAGAGAAAAAACTGGTTTAGTTCTTATTTGCGCTCAAGAGTTATTAAAGATATTGAAGAAATTTCAATTGGGGGATTGCAAAAATTAGAAATGTTACCAAAAATGCTTCGTTATTTATCTTGGCAAGCAGGCGATTTGTTAAATTTTTCATCAGTAGCAGTTGAATTAGGAATTGATTTAAAAACTGTAAAAAGTTATATTGATTTTTACGATACTTTGTTTATTGCACGGATTCTATCGCCGTATTTTGTTAATTTGAGCAAAAGAATTGTAAGAACACCAAAGTTTTATTTTAACGATAGTGGCTTATTGGCTTATTTTTTAAACGTTGATACTCTACCTGATAAAAAATTTAACGGTAAAATAATTGAGAATTTTGTTTTTAATGAACTTTTGAAAAGTAATTCTACTGCTCAAACATCTGTTGATTTCTATTTTTTTAGAGATAAATCTCAATATGAAGTAGATTTTGTTTTGGAGTATGGTCAGGGAGATTTAATTGCTGTCGAAGTGAAAGCGAAGGAAAGTTTGAAAAGTTCTGATTTTTTGGGAATTAGAAAACTGAAACGATTAAGCGGTTTAAAATTACAGAAAGCTTTTGTTTTTTATCTTGGTAGTTTAATATATCCTGAAAAAACAGAAGAAGGACTTGATATTATTGTTCTTCCTATTAGTGTTTTAAAAGGTCTGAAATAATTAGCCCTCATTATTCATGAATTTTATTCAAATCCAATAATATGTGGGTTAACCCCGATTTAGAATAACTCAAATTTGGATGTTTGAAAAACTCC
>JAFGUD010000340.1 GCA_016938685.1 Bacteroidales bacterium
AAAGTCAATCGGCATTACTTGTCCCGAAATATTTCGGGAACAACTTGTAAAAAATAATTCTCGGAATTATTTTAACAATTTGGTATACCACCTACGAAAGTTGAAAAGTTTCAGGTGACAACACCTGAAACAGGCAGGGAATTCTTTACAAACATATAAAAATTCACAGAAATTTTTATTTTTGTCTTATGTTGAATTGAAAATAATGGTGAGCTGTTTTCAAATGAATCAATGTTCTGTTGCCTCAGTCAGGTGTTGTCACCTGACTGCAAAACCACCTACGAAAGTTGAAAAGTTTCAGGTGACAACACCTGAAACAGGCAGAAATTACGATATCCACTTATGTTGTACGACGCAAGGAATAAAAAGATAATAAATAGAATAAATGAAAAATTTTAAGATAATATTGCTTTTTTTTGTTATGTTCTTTAGTTTTAATTGTAAAACAGAAAAGATTTTATATAAACAAAATGAAAATTTAGAGATGTATAATCTTTATATAAATGAACTTTCAGAAAATGAGATAATTATATTTTCAGGCGTTTATGATTTTAATGAGAATTCAGTAATAAAAAATATAAAAGAAACCTCTGTTAGAATAGCCTACTTTCCGGATACTTTTAATGTCCATTATTGGGATTTCTCTTCTGATATTATATTTGATAATTTACAAAAACCGATATATGTATATCCTTATTGTGGTAGAATAATTGCAAAAACACAAAGAATATCAAAAGACGAAATATATGATATAATTATTTTAAAAAATGTCAGATTTAAATACAATAATAAAAAAATAATTTTTAATAATACATTCTATTTTCCATCTGATACAGCCTGTTTAAATGCAGGCATAAAGATTGATGAATAAAATAAAAAGTTCTTTCAGGCAACTGCCACACGCTAGCGCGAGAATAACCCAAACACAAAATATTACTGGTGCGAGCTTTTAGTTCGTTCCTTCATCAACAAACACAGGAGCGAGTTAACAAATTCAAATAATCCAGTAAAGATTTTAAACAAATCAAATTTGCATAGAAATCATAATATTTCATTTGAAATACTTCTTTTACTCAAACTTTTGAATAAGTTTATCTCTTTTATATTTTGCTTTGTAAGTAATTTCGCCACGTTCGTCGTATTTAATGTACATTCCTTCAAGAACTCCGTTTTTATAGCTTATTTCGCTCTCCAATCTTCCGTTTTGATACCAAGTTCTCCAAGTTCCTGTTTGCAAACCGTTGTCATAAAATTCTTCACGCATTTTTGTTTGTGCTTGATTAAAATATGTCCATTTACCATCTTTTACACCCATAGAATATGTTCCAACTATCATTTTATTTCCGTATTCATCAAAAGAAGAGTAATATCCGTCTCTTTGTCCCATAGAATAAGTAACTGTTAATTTTGGTGTGCCGGTTTCTGTGAAAAATTGACAAATTCCATCATATTGATTATCTGTATAACGCAAAATCTGAGTTGTTTTGCCCATTGTTGTGTAAGTTATCCATTCTCCGTTCATCAAACCATTTTTAAAACTGCCAATTGTTTCTTTTTTGCCGTTTTCATAATTCCTTTTCCAAATTCCTTCTTCTTTTCCATTCAAGTATTCGCCTGAATAATAAACATTTCCATTTTCAAAATACACTGTCCAAGTTCCTGTACGTTGACCATCAACATAATTACCAATTTTCCAAACTTCTCCGGTTTCGTACCACCAAGTCCATTTGCCATTCATTAAACCTTCTGTGTATGTTCCTTCGTTTCCTTTTGTGCCATTTGCCTGATAATAAGTCCAAAGACCGTCTTGTTTATCGTTTTTAAAATATCCTTCCTGATCTTTATTGCCATTTTCAAAATACCAAACAGCATAACCATTTTTTAAGTCATCAAGAAAAGTAACTGTTGATTCTATTGAACCATCGCTAAAATAACGAGTATGTGTTCCATTTCGCAAACCGTTTTTGTATCCTCCCTGCCAATAAATTTTTTCATCTTCATAATAAAAAGTCCATAAACTGTCTCTTAAACCGTTTTTCATTCTTCCTTCGGCTAAAATCAAACCTTTTTCTGAATAAAGCATATAAATTCCGTCTTGGTAATTCATTACACTTTTCATTTCTCCCGAGGGATAATATTCTAACCATTTCCCTGTTTTTTCATTTTTAAAATAATTGCCCGAAGCTTTTAAATTACCGGATTCAAAATATTCTTTCCAAAGAGAATCTCTGTATCCGTCAATAATTTTGCCTTCAAGAGCAACATTTCCATTTTCGTAGAAATCGTTATAAAATCCGGTTCCTTCTTTTACCAGGGTGTCTCCGTTTCTTGACCAGGAATTAATAATTTTTGAAGAATCTTCGGAGTAAAAATATTCAGTATGTTGCTTTTGTCCATTTTCAAACCAATAAGTCCACAGCGAATCTTTCTGATTATCTTTAAAATAGCCTAAAAGAGACATTTTTCCGTTCAAAAACCATTCTTTATACTCACCAATTCTATTATCGTAAAGAATTTTTCCTTCTGTTTTTTTACTCCCGTTTTGATAGTAGTAAATTGTTTTCCCAAAATACTCATCGTTCCAATATTCTGACGTTTGAATTAAATCACCGGTTGGAGAATAAAACGACCAAAGACCTTGTTTTTGACCATCTTTCATTATTCCTTTTCGTTTAATTTTCCCGTTGTCGTACGTAAAAGTTGCAGTATCAGCGTCTTGTGCAAAAACCATGTTTGAAAACATTATTGCCAAGATTATTAAAGATAAGTTTTTCATTATATTTCTGTTTTACAAGTGTTTATATAGTTATTGATTAAATATTTTTTTAATAAACTAAAAATTTTGATATTTATCATTTCAAAAGATCATTTGAATAAGTTCTTTTACGAAAAATTTTATTTTTTATCTAATTGAATTTCTAAACTTTAAACTTAATTTTTTAAACAAATATTGTTACTTAACATATAGATTATGAATAAACTATTTGATGAATTTCAGCCTGTCTCTACTCAAGAATGGCTTGATATTATTAAAAAAGATTTAAAAGGTGACGACATCAAAAAATTGATGCGCAAAACAATTGACGGAATTGTTTTTGAACCTTTTTATCTCAAAGAAAACACAGAAAATCTTTCTACTGTTAATACTTTGCCTAATCAGTTTCCATTTCTTAGAGGATACAAAGAAAATAATGATTGGACAATAAGACAAGATTTTTTGTTCGAAAATATTGTTTCTACCAAAGAAAAAATCGAAACAGCTGTAAACAGAGGGATTAAAACAATTGGATTAAATTTTGGCAGAAAAATTTCTCTTAATCAAGATGAATTTGACAAATTAACCGAAAAAATAAGCAATATTTCAATTACTGTTTTGGATCATGTTGAAGATGCTTATAAACTTGTAAAAGGAAGTAAAAACAAATTTGAAAATGTTTTTATTGATTTTGATCCTTTAACCTACCGTGCTTTTACCGGCGGTTATTATGAAAACTCGAACGAACGCAAAAATAATGTTCTTAAATTGCTTAGTGATAATGTAAATGGCATTAAAACAATGGGCATAAATTTGCACCATTATGCTAACGCAGGAGCAACTCCGGTTATGCAACTTGCTTTTGGATTGGCAATTACTTCAGAATATCTGAGCCTGGCTACTCATGAAAAAATATCTATTGAAAATGCGATAGACAAAATATTTTTCAATATTGCCATCGGTTGCGAATATTTTATGGAAATTGCAAAAGTAAGAGCCTTCCGATATTTGTTCGCTAAACTTATTGAAGCATTCAATCCTGAATTAAAAGATAAAGCAAAAACACATATTCACGGAATTACAACTCGCAGAAATAAAACTATTTACGATGCTCATGTAAATATGTTGCGTACAACAATAGAAACACTTGCCGGAGTTGTGGGCGGAGTTGATTCTTTTACTACCGAACCATACAACTCAGTTTTTGCAAAATCGGACGAATTTGCTCACAGAATAGCTGTAAATCAGCAAATTGTGATAAAAGAAGAAGCTTATGCCGACAAAGTTGCAGACCCTTCAGGAGGTTCTTATTATGTTGAAAACTTAACTGTAAAACTGATAGAACAAGCATGGGAATTATTCCTTAAAATAGAAGAAAAAGGAGGTTTTTGTGCTTCACTTAAAGAAGGATTTATTCAAAATTTAGTTAAAGAAGTTGCCGAAGTAGAGCAAGAATTAGCTGATATAGGCAAAATTGCAATTTTAGGAACAAACAAATATCCAAATCAGAATGAAAACTTATCAAAAACAGAAATTGAAAAACCAATAAGTATTTCTGACATTGATTATACCGTAATAGATTTTGAGCCACTTAAAACATCTCGTTTAGCTCAAAAATTTGAAGAACTAAGAACAGCAACCGAAAAATCGGAAAAAATTCCAACTGTATTTTTGTTTACCTATGGACACAAAGCAATGCGCAGAGCAAGAGCAGATTTTGCCGGAAATTTCTTTGCTGTAGCTGGGTTCAAAGTAATAGATAATTTGGGTTTTGATGAAATAGAGACAGGAATTTCAAAAGCAAATGAATCAAATGCTGATATTATTGTTCTTTGCAGTAGCGAT
>JAFGUD010000341.1 GCA_016938685.1 Bacteroidales bacterium
AACAAGTAAAAAGTGTAAACTTTTTTTAGGACGAGTCAGACTGAAATGTAGGGCGAAAACCCGCACTTTTCTTAGCCGCAACCGTTACCGCCAAGTGTAGGAAACCGACAACGACATAGAAAAATTGAAAAGTAAACCATTGTGAAAGGAAAGAAAAAAGAAATATTGACAAGACAAGAAAGCCGACACTCAAGCCGACCCAATGTTTTTAAAATTTTTCCCGACGCACTTTAAAAATAATTTATGCTTACCCACATTGGCACATTTGCAAAACCACACCACCCAGCCCTAATACCAAAGTTTTGCAAAAGAGCCAATTTTGCCGACACACCTATTGAAGAAAACATGTTGAAAACTTTTAAGTTTTTTCTCCTTAATAATATTGGAAACTTTTGTAATTTTGACAGCGATGTCAAGAAATAAATTTCAAGATGCAAACAGAAAATTTAGGAGATTATATTAGACAACTTAGAGAACAGGCAGAAATGCCTTTAAGAAAACTTGCTGCTTTGCTCGACATAGACCAAAGCACCCTTAGTAAATTGGAACGTGGGGAAAGACCTGTAAATAGACAAATGTTGCCAATCATAGCCAAAACTTTTAATGTTGACGAGAAAGACCTCATTATAAAGTTTATGAGTAAACAAGTAGCATATCAACTGGTTGACGAAAAATATGCAAAAGATATTTTAACCGCAGCAGAACAAGAAATTAAGTATTTAACCAAAAAGAACGGTGAAAAATAATGGAATTACAATTAGAAAGCTTAAAATATCAGGATATTGCCATTCAATCGGTTGTAAAGATTTTTGATGGTACTGAAAAAAATACTTTTGACAATGCTTGTTTTGAGGGTATTCGTTCTAATGTTTGTAACCTTTCAAATGAGCAAATTAAGAAGAATATCATTGACGTTTTAAATGAAAATGGAATTGACGTGGAAACTGCAAAACTTTCTAAAGATAAAGACCTTTGCATTGAAATGGAAACAGGAACAGGCAAAACACTTGTTTACATTAAAACCATTTATGAATTTTACAAGAATTACGGATTTACTAAATTTATAATATTAGTCCCTTC
>JAFGUD010000342.1 GCA_016938685.1 Bacteroidales bacterium
AAAGTTCTTAAAGTTTATAAAGTTCTTAAAGTTTATAAAGTTCTTAAAGTTTATAAAGTTCTTAAAGTTTATAAAGTTCTTAAAGTTCTTAAAGTTTATAAAGTTCTTAAAGTTTATAAAGCTCTTAAAGTTTCAGTCCTCAGCACTCATTCTTCATTTTTAATTCAATTATTATATTATTCTACCATTCTATTATTCAATCATTCTATCATTCTATCATTCTATTATTCCATTATTCTTTTATCCTGAATTTGTAGTTTTTCTCGATTTTATCTTTAAGTAAATACAAAATAAGATAATACGGAGCAAGTATTGTTATTGATGCAATTCCTGCAATTCCGTCGTTTCCTGTAAGAAATAGAACAACAATTAGAGTTGTTAGAACAAATAAAAACGGCAAAATATAACCTAAAAATACAGCTTTAAATCCTTTTGATTCTGCAATGTAGATTGTTACTTTGTCGCCTACGTTTATTGCTTTTTTATTCTCTTTTTGAACAATAATGGTTTTTTCTTTTATATCCGATACAGAACAAACTCTTTTTAATTGACAAGAAGCACAACCAGCTATTGCAATTATTTCTGCCTCGTATGTATATTCTTTTATGTCCTTAATTATTGCTTCGTGTTCAATTATTTCTTTACCATCCATTACAGTCTCAAATTAAAGTCGCAAATTTTAGAAAAAACCTCTAATCTACCAATTAAATAGAACTTTTTTTAGTAATTTAGAACGGTTCAAAATTAAAATAGTTAAAAGGGTTTAAAGATGATTTTTGTCATGTTGAATTTTTAGATGTCCTATTTCATTGATTATCAAGTTTGGAAGCCATTTGATTGAAAGATTGTTCTTAGTTTTCTTATGATGACTAATAATATTAAATAATTGAAATAACTTCATGTAATGAATATTTACACATTCTCCGATTTACATATTGAAATATTGAATAATGTTTACACATTTTCTGATTGAACTATATTACGAATTGAAAAAAAATTTTTTTGACGAATGATTTTAACTTTGTTTTATAAAGTTCTAATTTTGTAAATCAATGATAAATAAATAAACAGATGAACAAATATTACATATTATTTTTATTTGCGTTCTTATCAGTTTCTGCTTTTTCCCAAGGAAGAGAAATTCCGGTTGTTAAAAATAGTTCTAAGTTAGAGATTTATGAGCTTTCACAAATAAATTCTTCTTATCGGGAAACTAACTTGAACATTTCTCCTGATGGAAAATATTTGTATTTTATGTCAGATAGAGGAGGTCAATCGTGGTCTTCTGTCTCGGGCACTTTTAATGGGAAATCACGTTATGATGGGGATATTTGGTATTCAAAAAAAAATGGTAATGAATGGCAAAGTCCTAAATGTTTGAGTTCGAATGTTAACACATGGAGTGGGGAAGATGAACCTAATATTTCTCCTGATGGTCAAAGAGTCTATTTTGAAAGTTGGAAATCTTCGTGGCAAACTTCAGGTGGACCTTATTATACTTCTGAATTAAACGGAAATGTTTGGGGAACTCCCGAAGGTTTGGGAGGAGGAATTACGGAATTTTTTAAAGGAGAGTATAATAAACGATATTATTACGCAACAGATGGAATGGCAATTTCACCTGATGGTAATACTTTTATTGTTTCTTGCGGGGGAGATTACGATGGAAACCTTGATTTATTTGTTGGTTATAAAAAGAATGGAAGATGGGAAGTTCCACAAAAAATGAATATTTCTACGGATTATGATGACCGCTCGATTTTTATTGCGGGAGATGGACATACAATTTTCTTTGCATCTGACGGTTATGGAGGTTTCGGAGGCTTGGATATTTTTATGGGTACTTTGCAAGACGATGGAAAGTGTGTGAATGTCAAAAATATAGGAGAGCCATTTAATACTCCAAAAGATGATTATGGGTTTATTATTACAGCATCGGGCGAAGAAGCTTATTTTGTTCGTGATGGCGATGTTTTTTATGCGAAACTTCCGCCTAGTAATGAACTTTCACCTGAACCAACCGTAATTGTTTCCGGTAAACTCGTGAATTGTGCAAATATTCCTATGGAAATGCATTTGTATTTGAAAGATGCAACAGGAAAAATTGTTGTCAGCTCTAAATCTGCTTCAAACGGCGAATTTGTTTTTTCATTTCCTGAAAAATCAGGGAAGTATGAAATATATGATGACCATGATAATCTACTTAAGTCTTTTACTGTTAAAAAGTTAGATCAATATCAGGAAATAAAATTTGACTTAAAAAATTGCAATAGAATACGTCCGCCTTCAAAGAGCGCAGTAAAAAGCAAGTAATTTTTAAAAAATGAGAATGTTTTTTTTCTTTGTGTGAAATTTTTCAAATGAATATTATTGAATTTGCAATTGCTTCTATTTTGCTTACTTTAATGCCAGGTCCTGATATCATATTTGTTATCACACAGAGTGTAACACAAGGGAAAAAATCAGGTATTATTTTCGCATTTGGGTTATGTACAGGATTAATTTTTCATACTTCTGCCGCCGCATTGGGTATTTCGCTGATATTATACAATTCGGCTACTTTGTTTCAAATTGTTAAATATCTGGGAGCTACTTATTTGATTTATCTTGGAATTATGGCAATTATTCATCGTAAAAAAGAAGTTTTTGACCTTGATTTATCCAATAAAAAAGTTACAAAACGACTATATTCACGAGGAATTTTGATGAATATTCTTAATCCGAAAGTTTCATTGTTTTTTCTGGCTTTTTTGCCACAGTTTGTCAATACTGATTCAATGATAAAAGCAACAAATCAAATGTTGATTTTGGGAATCATTTTTATTGTTCAGGCAATTATTGTTTTTACCTTAGTATCTATTCTTGCTGACAAGTTAGCACACAGATTGGTCAAAAATCCGAAAATATCAAAAATTGTAGCTTGGACAAAAGCCTTAGTTTTTCTAGTAATAGGAATAGAAATAGCAATTAACAATTAACAATATACTACAAATACTGCATATATGCCCAAAATTCAATATCCACTAGGCGCTATTAACTATGCACTATACTGTTTGTCTTAATTTATCGGAACTAACTTTATTCTAACAAAAACAGAATCTATTCCGGGCGGTAAATCAGGGTAAAGTTCATACATTCCTGGTTCAATTATAACACTGTATGTAGGCGGTTCGTATTTCCCTTCGGTGTAATAAAACTGATATTTTGTGAAATTGTCAATACGTAAAGAAAAAGAAGTGCTTGAACCTTCAACAAAAGTAATTTTACTCTTTTGAGGAACATAAACTGCTCGTCCTTCAAATTGAACATTCTGGGATTTTTTTATCTGTTTTCCTTCGATAACAATTTCTTCCTGAGCATTAGCACTAAACGAAATAGCTAAAAAACTCATTAAAAATAATAATATAAATATGTTTTTCATTTTGATTAGTATGATTTGTGCGTTAAATTTCAAAATCACTCAAAATAGTATCAAAAGCTTTATCAAGATAAAAAATCAGATCAGATGCAATAATTGAATTTGTATTCAGTTCAATATTTGCTTCGTCTCCAGCAAGTCCATGTAGATAAACTCCCATTATTGCTGCTTCTTCGGGCGTATAACCTTGTGCCAAAAGTCCAAGAATTATACCTGTTAGCACATCTCCTGTTCCACCGGTTGCCATTCCCGGATTTCCGGTTGGATTAAAATAAACCTTTCCATTAGGCAGACTAACAGAAGTATTTGCACCTTTTAATACAACAATAACTTTATACTTAATTGAGAATTCTTTCTGTAATTTTAAACGAAGATAATTATTTTTTGTTTTACCTACCAAACGCTCAAACTCCTTTGGATGTGGTGTTAAAATACAGTTTTTAGGCAATAAATTGTATAGTTTTTTGTTTTTACTGATTATTGTAATAGCATCGGCATCAATTACCAAAGGCTTATTCTTAGAAGCTTTTAGTAGTTTTTTTAGCATTTTTTCAGTTTCTTTTTCAAAGCCTAATGCTGGTCCAATTCCAATAGCGTTAAACGTTGATAAACTGTGAATTTGTGTCGAATTTTTGTTATTTTCGTCAATACTTAGCAGAGTTTCGGGTGATGAAATTTGCATTATATCAACACATTTCTTTGGAATATGAGCTGTTAAAAGTCCAATTCCTGATCTGTGTGCTGCTTTTGCAGCTAGAATTGCTGCTCCCATTCTTCCATATCCGCCTGCAATAAGTAATCCGTGTCCATTTGTGCCTTTGTGTGAAAATTTTTTAGGTAAGCGATACATTGTAGCAACCTGTTCGTTTTCAATTATTTTGTAATCGGTTTCAGCTGATGAAATATATTTTGGACTTATTCCGATTGGAATTACAATAAATTCACCAACAAAATTTTCATTTTCAGCGAACAAAAAAGACAAAAAAGGAAATTCAAATGTAAGAGTAACATCGGCTTTTATAATATTTTGTTCTTCTAAATGATGATTTTCTTCGCCTAATAATCCAGAAGGAACATCAATTGCCACAACAAGTTCTTTTTCAGCCTCATTTATTTTTTTAATAACATCACCTGCAAAACCAGTCACAGGACGAGTTAAACCTGAACCGAAAATAGCGTCAATTATTACGCTTTCTTCTTCTAAATTCGGAAATTCATCAATATTTTTTATATAGTTAATTTCAACGTTTTTTCCTTTTAGTCTCTTGAGGTTTATTTGGAAATCTTCGGAATATTTAGTCGAAAATTCAACTATGTGTAATTTAACGGTTTTTTTAGCTTCTGATAATAATCTGGCAATAACAAGTCCATCTCCGCCATTATTTCCGATACCTGCAAATATTGTAAATTTATCAAAATCTGCCAGTTCGAGTAATATCCATTCTGTGGCTGTTTTTGCAGCGCGTTCCATTAAATCTATTGAAGTAATAGGCTCATTATTGATTGTAAATTCGTCTGCTTCTTTAACCTGTTCTGTTTTAAGTATTTTCATTTTGGAGTTGAGATTTTTATTATCGTTTATTATGAGAATATTTTTTATTTCTTAGAAAATTTCTAGAAAAGCAAATATAACAAAAAACAATTAAAATAAGAAAATAAAAAGTGAGCATTATTGCTCACTTTTTTTACTTTTTCTTAAATTTCCAAAGAATGGAAATAGGTTGACAAAGGGTTTCTTTATTATAATTTTTTAATATCAAAACGTTTTTCAAATTTGACGTCTTCTGCAGGTGGATTTTTTTGAATTTCAATTAAATCTGCTACAAAAACAGCAATTTGTTCATCGTTAAAACCCTTTTCTTTGGCTGCTTCTTCAAGGGTCCCCCAAATTGGTTCACCACAAATAATACAACGAATTCCTTGTTCCATTAGATATTTTACTGCTCCTGTCAAATTTTCGACAAGTTCTTCTATTGTTGTTTCTTTTGTAATCATAATATTTTTTTAAGGTTAGTTTATAATTAACAATTGAAAATGGACAATTATAAATTATTAAAGCATTTTTTGAATTTCTTTTACAAGTTTGTCTACTTTAATTTCTTTCTGAACTTTTGATGTCCATTCCTTTTTATCGGAAATCTTATCAGCTAATTCTTTGCCCAATTTTAGATTTTTTACAGTAGCAACTCCTTTGTTAAATTCATCTTCGCCAATAATTATTGCTAAAGTACAATTCTTTTTATCGGCGTAAGACAACTGTTGCTTTAAACCTTTTTTTGCCCCGTAATATATTTCAACTTCCAATCCTTCTTTTCTTAAATCGCTTGCAATTTTTTGGTATTCAGGCATTAAATGATCATCAAAATTTACTATAAAAACAGGTCCGTCTATTAGTTGAGGTACTTTTCCGGTTAAAGTCATTATTTCTGCCAAGCGATCAACACCAATCGAAGCACCTGATGCAGGAACTTTTAGTCCAATTAAATTTTCAACTAAACCATCATATCTTCCGCCACCGCAAATAGAACCAACTTTCCGTTTTTGTCCTTTTGCATCTTTGTAAGTACCTAGATATTCTGCTTCAAAAATAGGACCTGTGTAGTATCCCATTCCACGAATCATTGATGGATCAATTATTACAGTCTGTTCGTCGTATCCGGTTTTTTCAAGAATTGCATCAATTTCCAAAAGTTCTGCAAGTCCTTGTACATAAATTTCATTGTCTATTTTAAGGGAACTTAAACTTTCAAGAATTTTTTTGCGAGTTTGATTTGTGTCAAAACTTACAAGAAATTTTTCTATTCCATCTGATATTTTTTTATTGAGTCCAAGTCCTGTAATAAAAGCTCCTGATTTCTCATCTTTCCTTCCTTTTCCAAGTTCTTCGGTTACTCCAGTAATGCCAATTTTGTCAAGTTTGTCTATAACTCTCATAACATCAGCATCTTGTTCAGATTTTACTCCAATACTTTCAAGAAATCCTTTTATTATTTTTCTGTTATTCAATTTAATAATGTATTCGCCTTTTTTTATACCAATGTTTTCCAGCGCATCTGACAAAATCATACAATTTTCAGCATCTGTTGCTACACTATCGCTTCCAACTGTGTCAAAATCAATTTGCCAAAATTCACGAAAACGTCCCGGATCTAATTTCGCTTCAAATCTATATACAGGGCCAAATTGAAACCTGCGAAACAAGTCTGCTTTGCCTTCTTGAACTTGATTGTGCATAAATTTTTGCCAGATCAATTCACTGTACATTCGAGCCAAAGGAGCAGTCAAGTCGTAGCGCATTGTAAGGTGATGATTAGTCATCAATACATTATTGCTCTTATCTCTTAATTCAGTACCTTTATCGTTGAATTGAGGTTCAATTTCCGGATTTTTGAAACTATAAACACCGTCTACAACTTCGTCTGCTTCAGGTAAATATTTGCCTAGTGTTTCTGCGTATTCTAGTGTTGGCGAATCCCAATGTTCAAAGCCGAATCTTTTGTATATTTCTGTTGCTTTTTCTATTATGTGCCAGCGTAATGAATTTAAGCCGTGATCAATATCTCTAAATCCCTTTATTTTGCGTGGAAAAACCATTTTAGTTAAAAGTTTGAAAGTTAAAAAGTTGAAAGTTAAAAGTTGAAAGTTTAAAGTTAATAATTTGAAAGTTTGAATGTTTTAAAGTTAAATGTTTAAAGATTTATAAAATAAAATGGTTAACCATTAATAATTACTAACTATTAACTATTAATTGTTAATTATCGAAGTCTGTCTGATGCTCTTACTAATAGCTCGTCTTTTTGTATTCCTTTGAATGCCCAAAAATCAAAAACAGCTGCGATTAAAGGAGTTACAAGACTATAGTTATAAAAAGAAAAATCAAGTCCGAATTGCTCTTTTGATTGAAAATGATAAAACAATAATAATCCATAAAAGCCAACAGAAAGGATAAGACTAAAAATTGTAAATCTCATTTGCAAAGTTCTTTTTTTGAATAAAAAGATTGTTAGTAAATGTAAAAACACAACGATAATTACATAAATTGCAATAGGGAAAGAATTAACAGATAATGGATTTTCAATTCCTAATTGTTCTATCTTAAAACTATCAAATATTACATATTCTGTTTTAATAAAAGGAACAAATAAAACAAATAAAATCAGCAAGATAGATGCCAGTAAAAACAGGGTTTGTTTCCGTTGAATCATAATAGTTTAATTTTGATTTGTAATGTATTAAAGTTTTTTTTTATCTTTGGCAAAGTTAAATTTTATTTCGATAATCTAAAAATTTTAAGATTGTCATACATTTGCGTATGTTAAGAATAGTAGTTTTAGAAAAAGAAATAACTTTTATCTTCGTTTGATAATAATCAGATTGTAAAGCAAATAAATACTGAAACAATTAAATAATATTAATATGAAAAAAATTTTATTAGCAGTTCTTTTTATTCTGCCACTTAGTGTTTTTGCCCAAGAAGACACAACTCTTGTTGTTGCCAAAGGACAAGAAGCAGAATTAGCCTATAATGAGGGTTTGCAAAGTTTTTCACAAAACAATTACGATGCTGCCATTGAACATTTCAGTAAAGCAATTAAACTTGACCAGAAATTTGAAAAAGCTTATTACAACAGAGGTAGTGTTCGTTTGGAAATGAAAGATTACAAAGGTGCTATTACTGATTTTAGTAAATGTATAGAACTGAATCCTTCGATGGATAATGCTTTTTTTAGTAGAGGTTATGCAAAATTGAATTTAGGTGAATACGAAGAATCTATTTTGGATTTTAATGCTGCTATTCAACTTGCTTACCCGGAAGCAAATGTTTACTATTACAAAGGAGTTGCTTTGTTTCAATTAAAAAATTACGAAGAAGCAGAAATATCATTTACCGAAGCAATTACGAAAAAAGGAGATTATGTATACGCATACAATGATAGAGCAAGTACTCGAAGAATGTTACGTAAATATAAAGATGCTCTTGCTGACTATGATAAAGCTATAGAATTGGATAAAAATGTTCACGCTTTTATATATAATAATCGCGGTACTTTAAAAAGAGATTATTTAGAAGATTTAACCGGAGCTGTTACCGATTATTCTAAAGCAATTAGTATAGATGCTAAGTATGTTGTAGCTTATAACAACAGAGGAAGAGCAAAATATTTGCAAGAAGATTTCGAAGGTGCTATTGCTGATTTTGAAAAAGCTGTTGAAATTGATAATAATTATGCCTTTGCATATAATAATTTAGGTACCGCTAAATTTCAACT
Source organism: Bacteroidales bacterium (assembly GCA_016938685.1). Classification (GTDB taxonomy): domain Bacteria; phylum Bacteroidota; class Bacteroidia; order Bacteroidales; family JAFGUD01; genus JAFGUD01. The sequence continues at coordinate 8,689 of JAFGUD010000342.1, forward strand.
TGAAGATTATGCCGGAGCTGTAAAAGCATACGACGAAGCTATTGTTATTAATCCGGAATACGGACATGCTTTTGCTAACAGAGGTAGTGCTAAAGAACTTATGAAAGATTTTAATGGCGCTTGTAAAGATTGGAAAGAAGCTCTAAGGCTTGGTGTTAGAGAAGTTGAAGATTATCTGCAAGGCTGTAAATAACATTTTTATTATAAAAGTTAATTGTTAATATTGAATGATAATATTTGACACTAATTTGTCAAAACAGTTAATTCCAAGCTCTTATTTTAAGAGCTTGGAATTTTTTCTTAGATATTTTTCTGTATCTCAATATGAAAAATAAAAACGAATACAAAAGAAAAATTTGAATGCATTACGATAAATTTACGTTAGAAAACGGACTTAGAGTGCTGTTTCACCAAGATAAAAACACTCCTATTGCTGCTATAAATCTTATTTACGATGTTGGAGCGAAAGACGAAGATCCTGAAAAAACGGGTTGGGCTCATTTACTTGAACATCTTATGTTTGAAGGATCGTTAAACATTGATGAATTTGACTTGCCATTGCAAAAAGTTGGAGGTTCAAATAATGCTTTTACAAATAATGATTATACAAACTATTATATGACTTTGCCAAAAGAAAATATTGAAACTGCTCTTTGGCTCGAGTCTGATAGAATGATAAGTTTGGCATTTGATAAAAAGAAATTTGAAACTCAAAAAAGTGTTGTAATAGAGGAATTTAAGCAAACTGCTCTTAATGAACCTTATGGAGATGACATGATGCTTTTGAGAGAACTTGCATACAAAAAACATCCTTATCGTTGGTCTACAATTGGTCGGGAAATCTCTCATATTGAAAAAGCAACACTTGAAGCAATTAAAGAATTTTATTTTCATCATTATGCGCCAAATAATGCTATATTATCTATTGGTGGTAATTTTACTCTTGAATATATTAAAGAAATTGTGCAAAAATGGTTTGGCGATATTCCTGCACGAGAAATTTCTAAAAGAAAATTACCTGAAGAACCCGAACAAACAGAAAGACGAGAATTAACTGTTTATCGTAAAGTGCCTTTTGATATGATTTATATGAGCTTTCATTGTGGTTCTCGTTTGGACGATGATTATTATATTTTTGATATTATTACAGATGTACTTGACGATGGAAAATCTTCCAGATTGTATCAACGTTTGGTAAAAGATAAACATATTTTTGATGATATTGAGGCATTTATTACCGGAAATAATGATCTTGGAATGGTTATATTCAGCGGCAGACCTGTTGAAGGAATTTCTATGGAAGAGGCTGAAAAATATATTTGGCAAGAAATTGATGACCTGAAAAATAATTTTGTTACTCAAAATGAACTAACAAAATCAATTAACTCTCTGGAGTTTAGTTTAGCTTATTTAGAGACTAAAGTTACAAGTAAAGTAAGTAGTTTAGGCTTTTATGAGCTAATTGGTGATGTGGATTTAATAAATAATGAAAAAGAAAGATATACTCGTGTAACTGCCGGCCAAATAAAAAAAGCAGCGAACAGAGTTTTTCAACCCGAAAAAGTATCAGTTCTATACTATTTAGCCGAAAATGAAGAATAATATTCAAATTCGCAATTTTTTTAATCAAGCAATCGGACAATCATTAAATCGGTCAATTATTCAAGCATTCAAGCATTCATTCAATAAATTAACAAATCATGGAAAGAAAAGATAAAAATTACAATAAAAAGAAAATTAGCAAGTACAAAGATAGACCTAAAAAGCCAAAAATTGTTGAATCTGAATTCATAAGACTTAACAGATATATAGCTGCTTCTGGCGTTTGTTCTCGCAGACAAGCTGATGAGTTTATTCAAAAAGGTCTGGTTAGTGTTAACGGTGTAGTTGTTACAGACTATGGTACAAAAGTTGGAAAAAAAGACGAGGTAAAATATAAAGGAAGAGTCATAAAAGGTGAAAAGACCATCTATATTATTATGAATAAACCAAAAGATTATATTACGTCATTAACTGATCCTCAGGGTAGATCTACTGTTATGGATTTGTTTAAGGGAAAAGTAAAAGAGCGTATTTATCCAGTTGGAAGATTAGATAGAAACACGACAGGAGTTTTACTTTTTACTAATGATGGAGATTTAACAACTAAACTAACTCATCCCAAAAAGAGAGTAAAAAAAATATACGTTGTTACTGTGGATAAGCCCGTTACTCAGAGTGATATGATTAAAATAACAGAAGGAATTCAACTTGAAGATGGTTTTATTAGTGCTGATGCAATATATTATTATAATGATAGAGAAAAAAATATTGTTGCAGTTGAAATTCATTCGGGCAGAAATCGAATTGTTAGAAGGATTTTTGAGCATCTGGATTATTCTGTAAAAACTCTTGACAGAGTAGAATTTGCCGGATTGAATAAAAAGAATTTAAAGCGTGGACAATGGCGTTTTTTAGAACTTAAAGAAATTGGTTTTATCAAAATGTTAGCAGGTAAATAATACGAACACTTTTTGTTTTTATATAAAACTTATTTATGTTTTGTATTCAAATTCCTTAGAATAAAATTTTAGCACAAATAAATTAAGTCTGGTTGAATGTCATTTGATTATACTTAGTATTTTTGTGCTTTATTGTTTTTACTTAATTATTTTCCCTTTTGCAAAAGATTAATTACAGCCTCAAAAACTTTTTTGCACTATTTTTTTCAAATTGAATAAACATTGTGTCTTTTTCAAATGACTTTTTTAAGTAATTGTTTATAAGTTGTTTACGTGATGTATTTGTAACTCATTTTCTTCCTAATTTATAATAGAAATTAAAACTGTTTGAAAAATATTTGAAATTTACAGAAAAATAATCAATTTTGGAGTTCTTGAAATATATTGTTTCAAAACATTATTAACATAGAATACAAAATTCCATTTTTGTAGATTTGAATTTATTGGCTACAAGGAAAAAAAATTACTTTTGTAAAAAACAATTTTTTCTTAAAACTAATTGATAAAGGTTATTCCGGCTTTTTTATTAGTAAGTTGAAAAAATGATATTATTGGCTAAATATTTTGATTTAAAAATAAAAATTTATGAAAAAAACTATACTCTTTTTAATAAGTATTTTGCTTTCTGTGGTTTTGTTTTCGCAGGAAAAATATTTTCAACAACAAGTGAATTTTAACATTAAAACTGAATTAAATCCCGTTGAAAATACTTTAACATCTTTTGAAACAATTACTTATATTAACAATTCTCCTGACACACTGGAATTTATCTATTTTCATTTGTGGCCAAATGCTTATAAAAATCGAAAAACAGCTTTATCAAAACAAATGGCTTTTCAAGGAGACGGAAAACTTTTTTTTGATGCTAAAAATGTTGGAGGTTATATAGACAGCCTTGATTTCCAGTCTAAAGGGAAAAAATTAACTTGGGAATACGACAAAAAAAACATTGATATCTGTAAAGTTTATCTTGAAAAACCACTTTTGCCGGAAAATTCAGTCGAAATTACAACTCCTTTTTATGTTAAAATTCCCGAAGATATTTCCAGAATGGGACAAAGTGACAGCACTTATCAAATTACTCAATGGTTCCCCAAACCGGCTGTTTATGATATTAATGGCTGGCATCAAATGCCATATTTGAATCAAGGTGAGTTTTATTCAGAATTTGGAAATTTTGATGTATATATCACTGTGCCAAAACAATATGTAGTGGCAGCAACCGGAAACTTGCAAAATAATGCAGAAATAAAATGGCTCGCAGAATTAGCCTTGACTCAAAGCAAAGGTTCAGAATTAGTTAATCCTGTTCTAGGAGATATTAAAACATTACATTATTCTGAACAAAAAATACATGATTTTGCATGGTTTTGCTCTGAAAAATATTACGTTGATAAGGATAGCGTTTTTACTCCAAATGAAAACAGAAAAGTTACAACTTGGGCAATGTACACAGATAAAAATTATTTTTCGTGGAAAAAAGCGACTAAATATGTTAATAATGCTGTTTTTTATTATTCTGATTGGGTAGGAGATTATCCTTATAATAACTGCACTGCTGTTCAAGGTGCTCTTTCGGCAGGAGGAGGCATGGAATATCCAACTATAACTGTTATTTCCACCCAAGATATTGAAAATGTTATTTTTCACGAAGTTGGACATAATTGGTTTTACGGAATATTAGGTTTTGATGAGCGTAGATATCCAATGCTGGACGAAGGTATAAACTCTTTTTACGATCACAGATATTCCTACGAAATAAAAGAAGAATTTCCTTGGTTTAATTTCGGTTCTGCTACTACTAATGATATGCCTAACCCCAAAGCAATGAGCCAAATGATTTACATGGTGCCTGCTGCCTTTGACATGGATCAACCTCTCGATTTGCATTCTGCTGATTATTCGAAAATAACTTATGGTACAATTGTTTATGAAAAAATGCCGGAGGCTCTTATTTATCTGGAAAATTATATTGGTAAAAGTGATTTTGATAAAGGAATGCAAACTTTTTATGAAGATTGGAAGTTTCAACATCCGGGGCCTGCTGATTTTGAATCATATATGCGAAATTCAACTGATAAAAACCTTGACTGGTTTTTTAACGGTATTATCGAAACAAACGGGAAAATTGACTATAAAATTAAATTTAGAAATAATAAGGTAATTCTTAAAAATAAAGGGAATTTTGATGCTCCTGTAACTTTTGTGGCTTATGACAATGATAAAAATCCAGTGGATACTATTTGGATTGATCCTTTTGACAAAAAAATCAAATTAGATTACTCAAAAAAAGATTATTCAAAATTCATAATAGATCCCAATTTTCAAACAATTGATTTTAATCGTTACAATAATTTTACCCGAACAAAAGGAATTTTTAAACGTTACGAAAAATTTAAAATTGGATTTTCTACTGCTATAATGAACTATTATAGTTATAAAATAAACATTACCCCTTTTGTTTTTTATAATCAAATTTCAAAATTTCAGGTTGGAGCTTTTATAACTAATATAAAGTTTCCGGTTAAAAGATTTACTTTTATAGCGATGCCATTGTATAGCTTTGGTTACAATGAGCTTGGAGGACAACTTTATTTGCAATACAAAACTTATGGATTTAACGGTTTTCCTGCTGCTACATATAGTTTTTCTTTAGACAGATACGCTTATTATGCTCCAACTCACGATTTTATGCCAACTCCTTTTAAAAAAATGAAGTTTCAAGTTGCGCTTAATCTTCAAAATCCTGACGGAAGTAATAAATATAAAAAGGAGTTGAAAATGTCTTTTTCAATGATTCCTAAGTCTGTTTTTAAACAAAAATCATTAGTTTCAGATAGAATAGCAAATTTTGCATCTATTTTTAATGTTAATTTTTTCATGCAAAAAAAGTCTAAACTTCGTCCTTTTATGTTCAAAGTTAATCTTGATATGTATGAGCAAACATACCAATTATGGGCAGAAGCAAAATATAAAATTCATTACACTAGCTTTTATGATGGACTGAAAATCAGACTTTTTACCGGATCTAACGTGCCAATTAATGGGACTGACGGTAGGGGAGACTTTAAATACGATCATTTTTACTGGTCAAGATACAGAGATTATGAATCTGATAACGGCGGTTTGCTTTCACATCAATTTGTTGATGAATTTGGAGGTTTAACTTATTATTACAATTCACCTGAATTTTTCTTGGTTAATGCTGTAAATATTCAAACAACTTTACCTAAAATTCCTGTTATTAATTTTTATTATAATTTTGTGTCAAGTGCTAATTTGCAAAATGGCTTGGGCCTTAATGCTTTTGATTTTCAGACAGGCGTTTATGAAGTGGGCGTTTTATTTGATATTATTCCAAATATTATTGCTATTTATATGCCTCTTTATGGTTCGCAAGAACTTATGGATTACAATAAATCTTTCAAAGAGCATTGGTATCAATATTTTAGATTTACGTTTAAAATAGAAAACTTTCAGGAGTTTATGAATGCGATGTAAGAAAGAATGATAGAATTAAAGAATAATAGAATGATAGAATGAAAGAATTAAGGAATGATAGAATTATATAATTATAAAACAATGAATTTAGTTAAAAAAAAATGCCCCTGCGAGGCTTAAT
>JAFGUD010000343.1 GCA_016938685.1 Bacteroidales bacterium
CTTTAATTGAAAGTTGATAGTGAATTTACATTTACAAAGTTCAATTAATTGTACAATGAGTTTCTTATTCTACCTCGACTCTTAATGCAAGCAAGTTGCTTCCAGCAAGATATTTATGGTTGATTTTTACTATGTTCCAACATTGATAGCTTATTTTATTATAGTTTTTATAAAAGTTGTCAAATGATTTTAATGAGGTTTCGGACAATTGTAATTTGTAATCCGAAAAATATAGTTATTTACTGCAATACTTTAAGCAAAATTAGTGTTGGGGAAACTATTAACGCAGTTAAGCCAATAATACCGAATGTTGATCCAAAAATACGTTTTGTTCTTATGTTTGCACTTTTGTTGAAACGTTTAACAGTAACCGGAAGAGAAAAATCAACAACATCTGCTTCATATTGAATAACATTGTAGTTTGTGTTTATTACATTCGTTGTGTTTGTTGTTGTATTTTGATTATTGTTTAATTTTATTTTGCCGTAAAGAGATGTATTCATTTTTATTTCTCCATACCTGAAATCCTCAAATGTCAGTCCAATTTCTGAATAAGATAGTCCATTGCCTAAATTTCGATAGGCAACAAAATGATAATATCCATCATCTTGCAGTTTACTGAAAAATGTTTCAGGCATCAAATCATTTACCTTTCCCCACTTTCTTTTTCCATTTTTGTGTGATATTGTTGTTGAAAACATCAGCATATCAAATTTTTGTAGTGAGGTGTCAGCTTTAATGGCGATATATAGAATAGAGTCCTTGTCAAAATCAATAGTGTTTACCGCAACGAAACTATTATCCTTATAAAACTTAATGTTTTGAGAATAAGATATTTCTGAAAAGCTCATGCTTATAAAAAGCAATAAAATGACGAATATGTTAGTGTTTTTCATGTAGCTTTTTTGAATTATTAAACATAAGAATACTTCAATTTGATTTTGTTTTCATTGTTGTGTGCTGTCAACAAAAACTTAGGTTGAGTTTCAAAGGTAATAGATTTTTTAAGAAAAAAAATCTCAGTCATAGAACAATATTTTTTTAAAGTATTATTAAAGAGCAATAAATAAAGCACTTCTAGTATTCTTTAACAATCGCAAAACAATTTTTGCTTTTTTGATTTTAATTTGGATTTGTGACAAAAAACAAATATTTAGCTATTATAGAACACAAGTTGTTTGTCAAAAACTAGAAACAATATCAAGTTAATTGACGTTTGCTATGAAAAACATTGAAAATCAAAATTATGAAAAAATTAAAACAGCAATTGTTAGTAATACTTTTTATTTTGCTAGGGCATATGTTAAACGCACAAGTTCTGGCTACAAGTGGTAGTTATCAGTATACCCAAAGTGAATTTAATAAATCTGTGAAATTTACAGAATTTATTTGTGGAGTAACTTTAAATAGTAAAGAGTTAGCATCTTTGAAAAATGAAGAAATTTCTGATTTTAAATTAGATCCCGTAACAGCTTTAAACAATGTTCAAAGTTTGGATGATCAGATGCAACAAGTTTATGCTTTAACAGATCCTTTTCAAATTGGAATCAGTAGGTCAATGTTGATTGCAAATTTGTATTTTACCGTTCAGGAAATGCCTGATGATTACGCTTTTAAAGTAATATTTAACACTCATAATGTTGTTCTTGCTATCGATCCATATAATGGAATAGCTTTGACTCAAAAAGATGTTAATTCTTATTTTGATTATTTGACTTTTTATGCCGGTATAATGGGGCAAACAATAATATATGACCAAGCAACTAGAAATGCATACACTCAAAGTGTAATAGATCAATTTTTGTATGGAGATAATCAAACCAAAGGAATGTTGGCAATAATGACAATTTACAACGAATATATGCAAGCAGCTTATAATCAGTTAAGTTTTCAGGAAAAACAACAATTTGCGGCATCAATGACAAATAATTACACTTCATACGAGCAAAATTACGATTATTCAAGTCAAAACTATAGCAACAATAATAACTCCTCAAATGATTATCAAACTCAACAAATGTATTATGATGTTATGAATGATATGATGAATCAATCTCATGCCACTTCATTAAATATTATTGAAAATATCGGAGGCACAGGTAATTACTGGGAAGTTGTTGATTATTAGTGTTTTTTATGAGTTGTTTTGTCCTGAATTGTGTAAGACTTTGAGAAAAAAGAATGATTTTTGAATTTTAAAACAATTCCAAGCTGTTTCTGATTTGTAATCAGAAACAGCCTAAGTATATTTAATTTTTATCAGCTCTGTTCAATTCATCGTCAGCACTACTTTGGTGGTTTTGTTGTTTGGATAAATGTTTGTTCCCGAAATTGTAACTAAATTGAAGGTTAAATACCGGTACGTCCCATTTACTGTTTATTGTCATGTCTAAGTTGTCGTATAAAATTGATCCATAATAAAAACGAGTGAATAGATTATCGACTCCAAAACTAATTTTTGCTCTGTCATTAAGGAATTTTTTACTCAAACCACCGCTAACTCCGTACATCCATTCAAATTCAACAACACCATCTAATCCGCCGGAGACATAATATCCGGATAATTCTGTGTTGATTTTCCACGGTAATGTGAAACTTACCTGAAGGAATGAAGTAAAATCCCATTTAGCTACGTTATATACTTGGTCTAAAAAAGGAGCTTCGAATTGTTGATAGTTTGCGATTACACCACCGTAACCGGATATTTTGGGGATAAAATCGAGAGGGAAAAATAGACTTGCATTAAAGATATTTTTTTTATCTAAATTAACATCTGTTCTGTATCCTTCGCCTGTTTCATTGTTTTGACCTACTACCTGCATAATTGCATCTTTACTATTTTTGTATTCAACATTGAAAAAAGGTTGATTTTGATAGGCTAATGTGAACTTCATACTGTGAGTAAATTCAGGTCGAAGTTGTGGGTTTCCTACTTCGAAAGTATATAAATCTAATGAATATCTAAATGGATTTAAAGAAGAATATCTTGGACGATCTAAACGATAGCTGTATGCGAAAATAGCGTTTAATCCTTTTATAATTTCTCTGCTAAAACTTGCACTTGGAAAAAATTGTTTGATTGGGCGTGTAAGAACTGTGTCTATTCCCACGCTTCTGCCATTTGAACGGCTGTCTTCGTAGCGCAAACCAAGAGTTACAGACCATTTTGGATTGTTAAAAGACAATTTAGAATATCCTGCCAAAATAGTTTCATCAAATAAATAATGATTACTTTGATAAATATTATTTATCCATTCATTATTGTCTTCATATTCAGAGATAAAATCGTTATCTAAGTCAGCATAGCTGTATTTTGCACCGAATTGGAGTTTAAAATATTTTTTAAATGGATAAGTATAGTCTATTTTCCCAACAATAATTCTGTTTATTCCCGGCTGCAAAGTTCTTTGTCTTGGGAAATCCAGGTTTGATATTTCTTCAAAAGGAGTCAAAACTGTTTCAGAATTTGAGCCGAATTGAATATAATTAAAATCGGCTTCTATTTTATGTCCTGTTGTGTCAATTTCAAAAACATAGTACGGATTTATACTTCCTAGTCTCCAAAATCCGTCATTTCTATTTGCTGTATTTATTAATTGATCTTGAATAGTATCAGCGAAAAAATTAATTGCTGTAATGTTGTCAATTTCGTCTTTACCGTTATATTCAACATAACTGGATTGAAACCCGACTTTGTGTTTGGGACTGATATTCCAATCTAAGTTTAGGTTTCCTCGGTATCTTTGACCAAAATATTTGGTGTCGCTTATCTGTTCGTAAAAATCGTCATTTACATATCTGTTGATTATCATTTGGTTCTTGTATCCTGCTTGTCGGAAACCAAAGTTCCCGTTGATATTAAGATTTCCCTGATAATGATTGATGCTTACGCTTGGCATAAGTCGCCAATATGTTCCCTTACCTGCACTCATTTTTATAGAGCCAAAAGTTCCGAAAAGCGAATTCTTTTTAAGAATAATATTAATAATAGGACCGGTTCCGGCAGCGTCAAATTCTGCTCCGGGTTGATGAATAATTTCAACTCTTAAAATATTGTCTCCGGGCATATCTCTTAATAATGACGCAATGTCCATGTATTTTGTGGTTTTTCCGTCAATTAAAATAGTAAAATTTGTTGCTCCAGCAAGGCTGATGTTATCACCAATAACAATTATACCCGGAACTTTTTTCATTACGTCCATCAAATTGTTGTTGTCGCCGGTGATATTATCTGCAACATTAACAACAAGGCGGTCAGATTGTTGCTCTAAAAGCGGTTTTTTAGCATTTACAACTACGTTTTCTATTTCGTGGTCGTTGTTTTGAAGTTTTATTTCTATTTTGGTATTATTGTCTTTCGGGAAAATTAAATCAGATTTTGTTTCTTTTTTATAACCGGTAAAAATAACTTCAAGATAGTATTCTCCGTCTTTGATTTTTTCTAAAACAAATTCGCCGGTTTCTCCTGATGAAGTAGATTTTGCCATTGTGCTATCTGCCTGATTGAATAATACAATTGTTGCATAAAAGATAGGATTGTTTTCATTATCTACAACAGTTCCTGAAAATTTGTTTTGTGCATTCAAAAATTGAATTGTTAGTAAAATAAAAACAATTAAAGGGATTATTTTTTTCATGTTTGTAAATGTCTATTTTTAACAAGAAGTTTTATTCATTAGTTGAAATTATTTGTTTTCTATATCAAATTGTTAAAATAATTCCGAGAATTATTTTTTACAAGCAAGTAATGCCGATTGACTTTAAAACCTATTTTAAGAAAATGAAATCGGATTTTTTAAAGCATTTCGGTATAAATATAATTTTTAAACAAATAGATCTATTGCAAATTAAATGATTTTTTGCCAGAAGTATCATCATTGGAGATAGAAAACATGTTTTTGGGGGTAGAAAACACTTTTTTTTTGCTATCTGACAATTATTTTTCTGTTTCAATTGTTAAGTAATACATTCTTTTTGTAGTTTTGACAAATTAGTTGCGTAAGTTATCGCTTATAAAATTTCTTTTCCTAAAATGTTTAAAACTGTTGTTTTTTGATGTGCTTTGTTATTTCTGTGTTTTTTATTCCATTTGTAGGATTTGGAAAAAAATATTATTGGATGTTTAAGTTTTATTGAATTCTGTGTTTATTTTTATGTTTGGATATGTAGTTGCATTGTGAGTAGCTTCCAACGGCGAAGCCTTCATGAGACACGATAAAAAATCAATAATCAGTCGAATAATTTTTGTACATTTGTTCTTATTTACAAC
>JAFGUD010000344.1 GCA_016938685.1 Bacteroidales bacterium
ACAATAAACTATTTTTTAATGACTTTAATATTTTTTGACACATAATTTCCTGAAACATGAATAATATACATTCCGGCAGGTTGATCACTTAAATCAATCATCATTGAATTACTTGCAACAGCATAGTGATTTAAATTTGAGTAAACAATTTGACCGGCAGTATTATAAATTTCAATATTCAAATAATCTTCTTGATAAGAATCAAAACCGAATACAAAAACACCTTCGGTAGGATTAGGATACGCCCACAATTCAATATTATTTGCTTGAATTGAAGTAAGCCCCTCAATAATTTCAATTTCCAATTCTTCAGACCATTCGCCGATTCCACAATCATTTATAGCTCTTACTTTAATATAAGCCATTCCAACGTAATCGTTATTAGGGTTAAAATAAGCAGAATCAGTAGTACCCGCAATAATTCCGGCTTCGGCTGGAGTAATAGTCCACTCATAAGCATAAGCATTTGCACTACCTGTAGTTGCATATTTTTTCAATAAATTATCGTTACCAACAATTATGCTTCCTGTAGGAGTAGATGGAGCTAATGGTTCTTCCATAACAAAAACTGTAACTTCACCTGTTATTGTGTTTTCGCCATCATCAACAGTTAAATAATAAGTTGTTGTAACCGAAGGATTAACACTTGGGTTTTGATCCGAAGAAGTAAAAGCGTCATTGTCAGTCCAGTTGTAAGTATATGTACTTGTACCACCGGTAACATTTGCGAACAAAATAGAACTTTCGCCGCTACAAATATCAGCAGGCATAGCAGTAGGATTAGCAGATAAAGGCAAATCAGCAACAACTACCATTGTTACAGGAACATCAACCATAGTTGCATTATCAGCATTACTTTCAAAATGCAAAACAGCTCCGTAAGTACCCGGTAAAAAGTCGGTAGCATCAAAAGTTACAGGTATATAAATAGTTTCACCAGGCATAACAGTATTTGTAGGAACATCAGAAGTTAACCAACCTATAACGTTGATAGAATAATCTTCAACTTCACCATAAGTTGTTGTTCCACAAGGATCTCCACAGTCACTTCCAGAATATTTAACTCGAATTCTCATAGTAGTTTCACCAGACACAGCATCATCGGGCACAGTAATATCCCAAGAAACAGTAGTTCCTCCTTCAGAATAAACACAAACTGGGTTTTCATCAGCATCATCAAAATCGCCGTCTTGATTCCAGTCAATCCAAACGCCCCAATCATCAGAATCCCAAGGATTTCCGTTAGTTACAGTTAATTCATAAGTTTCGCTTGTATTAACATCAGTACTTAAATCTGTATAATCATGATAGCCATCAGCAGAAGTTCCGTTATTGTTAATATCACCAAAAACAACGCCCGAAATATATTCATCGCCGCCACCGCTTGCATCGCAATAAACTTTAGGGGCGTTATATTTACTTGTTATTTCGGTATTCAAATCAAAAATTAAATCTAAAACACCAGTATTTGAAACAGTTAAAATATGAGTTGAAGTTTGATTGGGAGCTAAAGTATCAATTAAAAATTCTGGAGCAACAACAATACTTGCACTACCCCAAATTACATAATCGCTTGCTTTAGAAGACTCTCCATCAGTGTGCATTGCTGAAACTTGATATTTATGCTCGCCATAAGAAGGAAGCACATCAGAAAAAACAGTATCGGAAGTTGATCCAATCATTTGATCATCACGATAAACATAAAATTCAACAAAAGTTGTAGATGTATCGGTGAAATTCCAAATTAAATCGGTTGCACCGGTTTGTTGGTCAACAATTTCAGCATTTAAAGCCATTGGACGAGGACGCAAATTTAAACTAATAGGAGAAGTATATGCTTTAAAAATACCATCTCTATTGTCTGTCCAAGTAGGATAAATCATTCCATTGAGCGAGGCAATACCAAGATAATCACCCATGTAACCACCAGCTAAACCGGGTATTGCAGAAGTAGTAAAAGACACGTCGCTAACTCTAAAATCTTCCCAAGTTTCGCCTTCGTCTGTAGAAACAGAAGTCCAAGTTTCAACATCATTACCTGAAACATTTCTTGTGTCGTAAAAAACAACCGATATACTACCGGTAGCAGCATCACAAGAAACCCAAGGTAAATAAGCAGCTTCGTTATCAACAAAATCGCCTTGATTAACACGAACCGGAGTACTCCAATTTGTTCCGCCGTCGGTAGATTTTATAAGATAAGTACTTACATTTGAACCGGTATTAATTCCGGGTGTACCATAATTAGACCAAACAACGTAAATATTTCCTGTTAATTGATCAACAGCCATTGAAGGGAAACTATTTACTCTATGTCCGGTAGGTTCATCAGCTCTAATTCCGTGAAGATTATCAATAATACGAACAGCAGGTTCCCAAGTTGCACCACCATCGTATGATATTGCTAAGCCCATAGCTTCTTCATAACCAGCACCATACCAATCATCATAAATAGCCCAAACAACATAAACTTCGCCATTAGGCCCGGTTTGAATATTAACACCTTGGTTATGACTTCCGGCATTTACGCCTGTACTTACAGCTACTGAGGGAGAGTAAGTTAATCCACCATCATCGGAATAAGAAATACAGATTTCATTTTCAGTAGCACCACCATCAAGATTAGTCCAAGCAGTATAAACATTTCCGGCATAAGGGCTTGAAGGAGAATTATCTACAGTTAAATGATTTTTATCAAGCATACCGCCGTAGCTTGTTCCTTCAACTAAAACACTTGTCCAAGTAGTTCCACCATCGGCAGAATAAGCAACACCTTGTCCGTAATTACTATGAATAAAGCCTGAATATAATCTACCGTTAAGGTCGATAGCAGCTGCAGGATCTCCACTATTTCCACCTCCGGTGCCTTCTACATCACCAGTCCATGTTTGACCGGCATCGGCAGAAAAGAAACTACTTGTTCCATACAATGTTCCAATAGTTCCACCTGACCAAGAAGTTGAATTATTTGAATTAAAGACGTGCATATTATCGTTAGGATTCACAAAAACAGAAATTTCACTTTGTGTATGATCAGTTCCATCGTGAGTTGTTACATCGGGAGAATCTTCAATTTCGGTAATTGATGAATTTACTTTGCTGCCAAGAAAAACAGCAGGATTTGCTTTGATAGCAGGATTATGAGGCACAATACCTTCGTTTGCAAGGCTCATCCAATACTTCATATTATCTGCGGCAGGATTAATAATTGCCACTTTGCCGTCTTTTGTTTGACGGACTTGCCATAGTTTGCCGTTTTGTTGTGCCAATACATTATTTGATAATAATATAGATACAAAAAAAACTAAAACCGATAAGCTAAATTTCTTCATAATTTATTTTTGTTAAAAGATAAAACATCAAAATAAAGTTGCAAGATTTGTTCAATAAATAATTTAGAATTGAAAAAAAAACAACTAAAGGAGCAAAAAAAAATCACATCATTATTTTACTATAAGTAAATATATTACCCAAAAATTAAACATTCCATTTGGTTAAATTTAATCAAAAAATAGTTTTTTGTTTTTTTAATGAACCAAATATTTCAACAGAAATATTTGGTTCATTTTAACATGATGTAAAAAAAAGCCCATAGGCAAATAAAACTATTAATAATTTTTTCATGTCTTCATTTATAAATTTTACAGATCACAGAAAAAAATCATAAAAAAATATATTAAATTTTTCAAGTAAAATTAACACTATAAATTACCCGAAGATAATAAAAATTTGATTTTACAAAAAAAAATCCGCAAAATACATTGCAGATTTTTTTATAGTTTTTTTTAAAAAAAACTATTTAATAATTTGAGTTCCTGAATTTTCACCGGAAAGTTGATTTGCATCAGTTATAATGGCTTTTTTACCACCATTTTCAATAAATTTCAAACAAGCTTCAACTTTAGGAGCCATACTACCTTCGCCAAACATACCATCGGCAAGATATTTTTTTGCATCGGCAACAGTAAGAATTTCAAGTTTCTTTTCATTAGGCTGTTTAAAATTGATGTAAACATTAGAAACATCGGTTAAAATGTAAAATTCGTCGGCGTTAATTTCAGCAGCAAGCACAGCAGAAGCTCTATCTTTATCAATAACAGCTTCGGCAGGGCGTACGTGCTCATTTTCGTCGATATAAACCGGCACACCGCCGCCACCAACAGCAATAACAATATTTCCGGCTTCAACAAGTTGGTTTATAACGCGAGAATTCATTATTTTTTTAGGCAAAGGAGAAGGAACAACTCTACGCCACCCGTCGGGTAATTTGGGGTCTGATTTAAACACCCAACCTTTGTCGGCAGTAAGTTTATCAGCCTGTTCTTTGTTATAAATTTTACCAACCCTTTTTGTTGGATTTTGAAAAGCTTCGTCGTTAATATCAACCTCAACAGGAGTAACAAGAGTAACAACCTCTTTATCGATATTATGTTCTTTTAACACAATACGTAACATTCTTTCAAGCATGTATCCAATACCTCCTTGAGAATCGGCAACGCAAATATCTAAAGGCATTTGAGCAATATTGTAAAGTTCTTCGCCGGCATCATTACGCATTAAAATATTTCCAACCTGAGGACCATTTCCGTGAGTAATTACTATATTGTAACCAGCTTTAACTAATTTAATTACACTTTCTAAAGTTTTTTTAGAATTTTGTTCCTGTTCTTCAATTGTGCCAACTTGGTCGCCACGTAAAAGAGCATTTCCGCCTAAGGCTATAATAGCTTTTTTCATTTTTGGTTATATGTTTTTTAGGATTTTTGAAATTTCACAAAGGCAAAACTACTATTTTTTTTATTATTACAAAAATTTGAATTTTGTATTAACAAATCTTTACTGCTTAAAAAAAAACTGAGTATATTTGTAAAATTATTTATTTAAAACTTGGCTTAATTATTATAAATATTTTTCAAAAAAATCGACTTTTCAAAATATTATGTTTTAAAAACACAGCAAACTTTACTAAATAAAAGCAACTTTTAGACACAAAGATTGGTCTATAAAATTAGAAACGTTTCAAATATTAAAATAATGAAAATTAGGCTTTTAGCATTATTATCACTTTTCATATTCCAATATGCGTACAGTCAAGTACCTTATACCGAAAGTTTTGAATCGGATTTTGGCATCTGGACACAATTAATTTTTCCAAATGACAATTTTGATTGGTCACAAAACTCTGGATTTACACCTACACCCGGAACCGGACCGTCATCAGCTACAGACGGAGCCAGCTACATATACATTGAAGCTTCCGGAAACAACGATCCACCGCAAAGAGCAATTATTGAAGCTCAATTTGACTTTTCCGGCACAACTATGCCAATTTTATCATTTGATTATCACATGTACGGACAAGGAGTTGGAAACTTATTTCTTTACGCTTACAATGGTTCAAGTTGGACAGAAATTTGGAACGCTTTTGACGATCATGGAGATCAGTGGAATAACGCCAGAGTTTGTTTGGGTAGCTATGCCGACAACGCTAATGTTAAGCTGAAATTTATTGGCGAAACTCAATATACGGACTCAAGCGACATTGCTTTAGACAACATACAAATAACCGATTTAAAATATACCAACATAACCTTTAGCAATGTAACCTGCGGAAATTATTTCGACGGTGAAATAACAGTCTTCGTTTCCGGTGGTTTTCCCCCTTACGATTATTCTATTGATGATGGTAATACCGTAGTTACTGATGCTTCAAACTCGCACACTTTTACCGGTTTGTCTGGAGCTCAATATTTAATTAGAGTTACAGAAACTTCGGGTTGCGATATTAGCGGAGGCATTATTGAGCTTGATGAGCCTGATGTGCCCGAAATACAAGCAACTTCACAAAATGTTTTTCCTTGCCCTAATAGTGCTTCGGGTGAAATTACAATAACGGCTACCGGATTATATTCTCCATTCGAATATTCAATTTCAGGATTTTCAGGTCCATTTTTTCCGAGTAATCATTTCTCAAACTTAGATACAGGCAGTTATCCGGTTGCAGTAAAAAACACAAACGGCTGTATTGCAATGGGACCGGTTATGAATATAAGTTCAAATACCGAAATATTTATTTCATCACTAACAACCGAAGATGTTGCAGATTGTTTTGGCGACTGTACAGGAACAATCACTATTTTGGCGGGAGGTTTCAACTCTCCTCTTCAATATTCTATAGATGAAGGAAATTCATATACAGGAAACACATTTTACAATAATCTTTGTGCAGGAACTTATCGTATTTTAATCGAAGATAGTCAGGGTTGCAAAGATACCTCCGACTATGTAATTATAAATCAGCCTGATACACTAATAATTTCGGATATTCAACATACCGATGTTACCGGGTGTTTTGGTAACACAAACGGAACAATTTCAATACATGCATCCGGTGGAACCGGAGATATTATTTACTCGATTAACAACGCTTTTAATTATAGCAGTAATAATACTTTTAATAATTTGGCAGCTAACAACTACCATGTGTGGGTTAGAGATGCAAACAATTGCCTGACAAATGGAGGTGAAGTAACTATAAATCAACCGGATATTTTAGTTCTTGACTCAGTAATTGGGATTGATGTTCTTGGTTGTTTTGGGGGCAACGATGGCCAAATTCATTTTTATGCACATGGCGGCACCGGAACAATATATTATTCAATTGATAATGGTGCAACATTTAATCCTTCACCTGATTTTATCAATTTAGCACCAGGAACTTATTTCCCTTATATTAAAGATGCTAACGGTTGTTCAAAAGTTGGAAATCCAATAATACTAAGTCAACCTCAATCATTAGAAATAACCAATGTTAATGTTTACAATGTGTCAGACTGTTACAACGGAACAACAGGAATCATTCAGATATTTGTAATTAATGGAACAGCTCCTTATCAATATTCAATAGATGGAGGAGTAACTTACACAAATACATTTAGTTTTTCAAATTTACCTGCAGGAAGTTATACAATATCAGTAAAAGATTTTAACGGCTGCGAGGTTTTTGACAACACATACACAATAGTACAGCCCGACCAAATAGTAATAACCGAAGAAACAACTAACGATGCTACTTGTTTTGGTTACAACGACGGGTCTATTTTTGTAAATGCTTATGGAGGTACCGGAGATTTAAAATTTTCTGTTAACGGAGGAATTTCTTATCCCTATTTTGTAGGAAATAGTACTTTTTTAAATTCAGGAACTTATCAAATAAAAGTTAGAGACGAAAATGGTTGTGTTATAGAAGGCAGCACTCTGACTATTAATCAACCGGATTCTTTAGCAATAGATTCAATAAAAGTTACAAATGTACAAGGTTGCTATGGTGATAATACAGGCGAAATAATTATTTACACACAAGGAGGCACAAACCCAATAAACTATTCAATAGATAATGGCTTTACAAGTCAAACTTCAAATATTTTTAGTAATTTGCCGGCTCAAACCAACTACTTACCATACATTATTGATGAAAACGGTTGTTTTGTTTTTGGCGACCCACAAACAATAGGACAACCCTCTCCATTAATTGTATCAAATCAATCACATACAAATATTGATACTTGTTATGGTTTACCGGTTGGAACACTAACAGTATCGGCAGCCGGAGGAACAGGTGCTCTTGAATACTCCGTAGATAATGGGTTAAACTACTTTGATAATGCCGGCTTTTTTACCAATTTATATGCCGGAACATACAATATAAAAGTAAAAGATGAAAGGAATTGTATTGCTAACGGTTGGGAAGAAACAATAATTCAACCCGATTCATTAGTACTCGACAGTCTAATTAAAAATGACATTATTTGTCATGGACAGAGTAATGGAAGTATTAATATTTATATCAACGGAGGACAACCACAGATAAAATATTCTATAAATGGAGGCATATCGTATTCATACTCTTCTCAATTTTACAACTTAATGCCAAACATTTACGATATTGTAGTAAAAGATGCTTATAACTGCACTTTAACAACACAAGTAAATTTAAATCAACCCAACGAATTAGTTTTAGATTCTGTTTTATTTACAGATGTAAATACTTGTTACGGTGATAACACCGGAACAATTTCAATACATGCACACGGTGGTGTTCCCGATTTACTATTCTCATACTCTACATTTGGCGGCTCTTCGTCCGGATTTTTTACCGACAGTGTTTTTAGTGATGTTACAGCCGGAGGTTATTATGTGATAATAAAAGATCAACATGGGTGCACAAAATCGTCTGGTTCTTTTACAATAGCACAGCCCACTCCGGTTGAACTTACTGATTACGAATTACAAAATATATCTTGCTTCGGATTAATTGACGGAATGATTTCTTTAGTTGTAGGCGGAGGAGTTGGAAATTATCAATATTCGATAAATAATGGAAACACATGGCAACCCGACAGTGCTTTTTATAATTTATCTCAAGGAGCATACACTCTATTAGCCAGAGATTCAAATCTTTGTGAAACCCCATATCCAACAACAATAAATCTGTACGAACCAACTCAATTAACTATTTACCAAATAGAAACCAATAATCCATCTTGTTATAATTACGAAAACGGACAAATTTTAGTTTCCCCTACTGGAGGAACCGGCCCTTATCAATATTTTCTAAACGATACAATATTCCAAACAACCGGAACATTTAATAACTTAAGCGAAGGACTATATTGGTTAACTATTGTTGATAACAATAATTGTGTAGCTCAAAGCGATACCGTAGAATTAATAACACCCGAAAATCTCGCTCTTTTTAGTGCGTCTATTCACGAGGGGTGTTCTCCTTTAACGGTTGATTTTGACAGAAATAGTTCAATCCCAATTTTTACTTGGTATTTTGGCGACAACAATATTTCCTACACTCAAGACCCAACACATATATACATAAACAAAACCGATACAATTATAAATTTCAGGGTTAATTCGGTTGCTCAACACGGAAATTGTTATGATACATCTTCGCAAGTAATAATGGTTTATAATCAACCAAATGTTAATTTTAGTATTGATACATCAATACATTTTTTCCCTGACACAACAGTTTATATTACAAATAATAACACCGAATTTTCTAATTATCAGTGGACATTTGACGACGGAAATACATTTTCGGGCATACAACCAGTATCTCATTCATATCCAGATTGCGGCACTTATTCAATTATGCTTATTGCTGAAAACGACTATTCTTGCATAGACACAAACATTCACGATGTTCAAATAACCGCAGTTGAACCAGATGCAGGATTTAATATTACCAACTCTCAAGGGTGTGCACCCCTAATTGTTGAATTATTAAATTCTTCATCAAACGCAATTGAATTTGAATGGTCATATAATAATCAGGTTTTTAGTACCGATACAAATTCTCAAATAACTTTTAACGAAAGCGGTTTTTTCAGAATTGATTTAAAAGCAACAGGATATTGCAACCAAACAAACACAGATACTGCTTATGTAACAGTATTTGCAACTCCTATTGTAGATTTTGAAGTTCCGTATGACACAGTTGGAGTTGGACGTGATGTAGGTATATTTAACTATACAACAAACGGATACAGATATTTATGGGATTTTGGCGATAGCACCACTTCGTCAGAACCTAATCCATTTCACACATATACCGAGCCCGGTTATTACGACGTGTTATTAAAAGCATACACCAGAAAAGGCTGTATGGATAGTTTACGTATTGAAGATGCAGTTTTTGTTTCAAATGATTTTTATGTTAAATTCCCAAATGCTTTTACTCCTGACGGAGATAACATAAATGATTTATTTACACCAACAACTAATTTAGTTGAAAAATGTATGATCGAAATTTATACCCGACGTGGACAACTTGTTTTTAGGACAGAAGATTACAAGCACACATTCTGGGACGGAACAAAAGGAGGAAAGCCTCTACCCGTAGATGTTTATTTATGGAGGGCTGCCGGACAATACAAATCAGGTACTTATTTTGAAGAAGTCGGCGAAGTTACTTTAATAAGATAATTTTTATTTTTATCCATAAAATAATAACAACTTCAAATTATATTCTACTTATAACATGTTATCATGTAAATTCCAACAAAAAAGGATTTTACATGATAGCTTTTATAAGCATAAATTATTTTCTCCCACCCTGTTAAAATAAAAAAAATCTTTTTTTTAGCACAATTAGTTAATAGTTCAAATATTAAAACTTGTAAATTATTCACTCTAAAATAAGCAACCACTTTCAAAATATGAATAAAACATTATCTTTGTACAGAAAAAAATAAAATAACATAAAACAATGACAGAAACAGCACAAAAAAAAGGATTTTCAAGAGCATTTTGGGTTGCAAATGCTGTAGAGCTATTAGAAAGAGCGGCTTATTATGGTGTATTTATTGTAATAACACTTTATTTATCACGAATATTAGGTTTTTCAGATATCGAAGCAGGAATTATAGCCGGCTCATTTTCGGCAGGTTTATATTTTCTTCCAACATTTAGCGGTGCACTTGCCGACAAAATAGGTTTTAGAAGTGCCTTAATGCTTGCATTTGCCTTATTAACAATTGGTTACGCCAGCCTTGCTTTGTTTCCAACTTTTTTAGAATCCAAAGGTTTTGTAGAATATGGAAAAGAAACCGTATTTACGGGACTAAGAGATTCAAAAATAAAATTTAACATTATACCTATCATGTTAATAATTATGGTAGGAGGCTCGTTTATTAAATCGGTTATTTCGGGAACTATAGCCAAAGAAACAAATAAAGAAAACAGAGCCCGAGGATTTGCTGTATTTTATATGATGGTAAACATTGGAGCTTTTTCAGGTAAAACTATTGTAAAACCTCTTAGAGATTCTATGGGTGAACTTGGTTTAATAAACCTCAACTATTTTTCGGCAGCTATGACATTTGTTGCCTTTATCATGATTTTTTTATTCTACAAAAGTTCAAAAACTACCGGAGAAGGAAAATCAATTAAAGAAATTTGGCAAGCACTAATTAAAATTATAACAAACGGACGACTAATTTTGCTAATTATTATTATCACTGGTTTTTGGATGGTGCAACACCAATTATACGCAACAATGCCAAAATATGTTCTAAGATTAGCCGGAGAAGGAGCTTCGCCTTCGTGGTACGCAAATGTTAATCCGCTTATTGTTGTGCTAACTGTTAGTTTAGTAACAAGATTAATGATAAAAAAAACAGCACTTACGTCAATGACCATAGGTATGTTTATTATGCCTGTTTCTGCTTTGCTAATGGCTTCGGGAAATATGCTTGGAGGAACGCCAATAAATCTCGGATTATTTTCAATGCACCCTGTTGCTTTTATGATGATTATAGGAATAATGTTTCAGGCACTTGCCGAATCGTTTATTTCTCCTCGTTTTCTTGAATTTTTCTCGCTGCAATCACCCAAAGGAGAAGAAGGTATGTACTTAGGATTTAGCCACTTACATTCATTTTTGTCATCAATTTTAGGTTTTGGATTATCAGGTTTTTTGCTCGAAAAATATTTACCCGACCCAAAACTTCCTGAATATGCAAGTAATCATCAAGCTTGGCTCGATGCTTCGGCAAATGCCCACTATATTTGGTTTTATTTTGTTGGTATTGCAAGTGTTGCAGCTATCGCTTTAATAATCTATGGGATAATTACTCGAAAAATTGATGCTCAAAAACGAACTATTAATAATTAAACCATGAAACAAATACTTTTTTTTGTTACAATATTATTGTCAATCAACAGTTTAGCACAAGATAAAACAAGCAGTATTTATTTTCAGTTTTCGGATAAATCAGTAACTCTATATCCTTTTTATAAAACTTTTAGCGTTGGTTTTGCTCCTGCTTTAACTTTTGGTGCAGAAAAAGATTTTTTCGTTAAAAATAATTACACTTTTTTTTACGCTTCTGATTATACTTTTTACAAACATAATATGATTGGAAACGGACACTCAATTAACTTAAATATAGGATATAAAAACAATATTCTAAATAATTTATATATTGATTGTATGTCAGGAATTAATTTAATTAGTTTTTTTACAGCACGCGAAGATTTATCTCTTAATGAAAACGGCGAATATGAAAAAACAAACCCTGTACATTTTAATTTTGGTATAAACATCAACTTAGGAATTGGTTATCAAATAAATCGTTGTGCAATTTTTAGCCAATATTCATACATGCTTCAGGGAAAATACAATAATATTTTGCCAATTTTACCTACTTCATTACTTAGTATAGGTTTAAAATATCAACTAAAAACAAAAACAGCTGCAATTAATTAATATTATTTATCATGAAGTCAAAAAAAAAATATTTAATTTTATTATTGTTTGTTGCAATTTTTATGTCGTGCGATAAAAGCATGAACGAACAAGTTGTCGATTGTAATTTTAACGTTCAAACCGATAATGCTACAAATCCAAAATCTGAACTATATCAACAATTACTTGACGAATATACAGTAAGAGGACTTCCTGGTATTTCTTTATGTATAGAAACTCCTGAAGAAGGCCTTTACATTGGAACTTCGGGGTACGCAAATATTGAAGATGGTATTAAAATGAAACCATGTCATATTCATCATTCAGCAAGCATTGCAAAAACGTTTATTTCAACAATGATACTTATACTTGCTCAAGAAGGTAAATTAAATTTAGATGACCCTGCAAAAAACTACCTGCCTGTTGAAATTTACAGTAATATTGATAATGCCGACGTTGCTACAATCCGCCAATTGATGAACCACTCTTCGGGAATTTATAATTTTGACGACAATTATAAAATGTACGTTGACACTTTTAATGACACAAAAGGAAATAACTCAACAGTAGAACTGTTTGAAAACTACGTATATGGAATGCAGGCTTATTTTGAGGTTGGCACAGACAATCATTATTCAAACACAAATTTTTCTCTTCTTGGAATGATAATTGAAAATGTTAGTGGAATTTCGTTAGGTGATTTCATGCAACAAAACATTATTGAACCATTAAATTTGCAATACACATATTACAAATCTTCGCCCAACTACCCCAATATGCCTTCAGTTGTAAACAGCTATTTTATGCACTTTAATAATCAACTTCAAAACTGCACAGCCGATCAAAAACATTTTAGCAATATTGCCTACGGACACGAGGGAGTTTTATCAAATCCTTATGATTTTGCCTTTTTTATGAAACAACTTGTATCGGGCAATATTATTGATGATGAATATTTAAGTCAAATGCTCAATTTTACAACAAATAGTGAAGGCGACGATTATGGTTTAGGCATATTTAAATATAAAACAGACTTTGAAACAGGATTTGGACACACCGGAGGAGCTTTAGGAACAATGACCTACGCAATTTATTTTCCGGATTCAGACATTTCTTTCTCAATGTGTTGCAATTTAGGTCCTGTATTCGTATGCAACCTAAACAAACTTTTTTACGATAATTTATTCAATGAACTTATAAACGTCATTTTTAGCGAGCAGCAATAAATTTACATCAACAATAATTGTTCAACTTTTTCATAAAGCACATCACTTTCAATCGGTTTATTTATATAGTCATTTGCTCCAGCTTCTAAACTCTTGTTTTTGTCAACGTTTAATGCGTAAGCAGTTTGAATTAATATTGGAGTATTAATGCCCAATTTTCGTATTTGTCGCGATGTTTCAAGACCATTTAATTCAGGCATATCAACGTCTAAAATAATAAGGTCATAGCTTTTATTTTTGATTCTTTGAACAACTTCATGACCATCTTTAACAATCTCTAAATCAATACTATCAACATCAAAAAGCTCAGAAAAAAGAAGTTGCGAAAAAAGATCATCTTCTGCAATTAGTATCTTTTTATTAGACAAAAATGACAAATTACTCATATTAGTTTTATTTATTTTTTGGGGATTAGTTTTAAAATCACAAGAACAGTCTATAATAATTGAAAATTTTGATCCTTTACCCTGTTCTGAACTTAACAACAACTCGGCATCTATAAGTTCTGATATTCTTTTAACAATGCTTAAACCAAGTCCTGTTCCTTCAGTGTTATCAAGTTTTGCAAAAGGCTCACAAATAAAATCTAATTTATCTTTTGGAATTCCTTTTCCGGTATCTTGAACATAAATTTCAATTTTTGAATTTTCTAACAAATTGTAACCTATAGTTATATAGCCTAAATCGGTATGTTTTAGTGCATTAGTTAAAAAATTGTCAATTATTTGTTTTATTCTTATTTTGTCAGAAACAATATTGATTATTTCATGTTGTTTTTCTAATTTTAATGAGAGTTTAGTTTTTTGGGCTAATTTTTTAGACAAACGATGAACTTCGTAAACCTCATCAAGTAAATCAATTAAATTAAACTTTTCTTGTACAATACTTACTTGATTTGCTTCAAGCTTTGACAAATCAATAATGTCATTAATAATATACAGAAGTTGATGAGCTCTACTATTTACTATTTCTATAAAATCCAAAGCCTTAGGATTATCTTTAATTCGCTCTTTAAGTAATTTTGAAAAACCTAAAATTGCATTTAAAGGCGTTCTAATTTCATGAGATGTATTTGCTAAAAAAGCTGTTTTTAACTGATTAGCCTCTACTGCTTTTTCTTTTTCAAGTATCAAATTTTCATTTAATTTTTTATGCTCCGAAATATCAATAACGTTTGCAAGCAAAGCCTTTCCTTTGTCATAATCAATCATTTTAGCCAAAATCTGAACCGGCAATAAATACCCCGATTTAGTTCTAATCGTTGTTTCAATTTTTATAGGAGAATTAATTTCAAGAGCATTTTTTTGAGATAGTTTTTCAAACGGAAAATCAACAAAAAATTCGTTCATTGACAACTGCCTCAATTCTTGTAATGTGTATCCTAATTTATTAAAAGTTTCAGTATTTGCATCAATAATTTTATTATTTGCGCCATGTATAACAATCATATTTGGCGACAAATTAAAAAGCTCCTTAAATTTTTCTTCGCTTAGTTTTAATTGATTTTCAGCTAAAACTTGCGATGATATATCAATTATCGAAATTCTTAGTAATTTACGGCCTTCTATACTTTCTAAATAGTTCATTTTACTTTGCACATGAACTAATTTTTCAGACGTTTTCAAAATTAAATAAAAAGTTGCGTCAGTTTTGCTTTCTAAAATATTTTTTGCTTGTAAATAAAATTCATCTTGATATTTTTCGGCAATATAATTAGTAAAATATTGTCCAATAATATTTCTATTTTCACTCCCTAAAATACTTGCTAAAGTGTTATTTATTTCTAAAATTTCAAAATCATCATCTAAAGTTAAATATCCACTCGGCGAATTATTAAACAAATCTTTGTAGTATTTACTTACAATACTTAGTTCTTCTTGTGAATTTTTAAGTTCTTCATTTTGAGACTCTAATTCAATTTGATAAATTCTAAGCTCTTGTAAAAGATCTTCAAAATTTTCATTATTTAAAAACTCGTTATTACCCTGCTTTAGTTTTAATAATTCTTCTGCTTTTTTTCTGAGCGAATCTTTTTTATCCATCTATTAAAAGTAGTGTGTAAAAATGTAGTTATTGTAATTTTTATTTATGTTAAATTGTTAGAAAAAACAAATACTGCCCTAAATATTTATGTAATTAACTGTATTCTAAGAGTTTAATGATAGAACTACATATTCCCCATCTCTTCAAAAAAATCTACACAAGCTGTTTTTAAGGGGAAATAACAATTCACAAAAAATGAAGCTTTTATAATTATTCTCATAATTTATTTAGGACGCTATTGTAATCAACACAAACAAAAATTGATTTTTTTTTTAATTGTCCAAAGATATTTGTATTTTTTAAAATATCCTAAAAAACACATCAAAATATATCTAAAATTTTTCTTTAAAGTACAAAAACGACTTTAAATCGGCATAATTAAGTTCAATAAATGTTTTCTTTTTGTATTGTTCAACAAATGTGTCAACTTTTTGATCAAATTCTTCGTTGTAGTTTAAGGAAAAGTATCTATATGTATTTAAAGCCGGATCTTGATTAAGAATTTCTCGGTGTTGGTCAATGATAGGATAGGTTTTTGCATCAAGGGTAAGCAAAAAACTGGCTTCAACAAAAGCTTCGGGATAATGATTTAGGTTATATTTTGCAATAATTATATCCCAATCAGGCAGTGCAAACAATACAAAGCCAACGTAAAGTGCCCAAGAATTTATTTTAATTAAATAAAACAAATTTTTGTGTTTGTGAATTTTAATAACAAGAGTTACCAAACCAACAATAACTAATGCAAGAAAAAAGAATAAACCTATTCTGAGATATGCCAATGCAAAATGTTTTATATAATGCAAGTTACGTATTATTACTGATGATAACAGCACTAAATTTTGAATAATCCAGACGTAAGAAAAAATCTTTAAATATTTATTTTTTCTGTAAAAATTTAGTTTGTTTCGGAACATATACAACAATATTCCCATCGACAATAAAATGCTTAAAATCAGCAAATAAGTTCCTTCATGAACAAATTGTTTTAAGTTCTGATCTCCGGTGTATTCAAATCCTATCCATATTGTTGTAATATCTAAAATATTAACAAAAAGTAATAAAATATTTACCGACACCAATAATATAACGCCTATTAAATTTTCAAATTTAAGCAGAGGTTTTAAACCTCTGGGATTTGAAAATTTGAATAATTCTTTGCTTTTTCTATTCACATTTTCTCCAAATTTTAATTCTTCGCTTAATAAAAAATTATTCTGACGTTTATAAATTATCCATGATAAAATAAATAATCCCCAAAGGGTAAAAAATATTGAACTGAAAGAAATACTTGCAAAAATATTATTTAACCAAATTGTTATTTTGCCAAAAAAACCGTCGGTTAGTTTGTCAAATTCGGGTACTGCTAATTTATATATTTGATAAAAAATCCAAAAAACAATTATTGGGATTATTATCAATCTTATAATCTTAAATATTTTTTTCGCCTTTTTATGTGTTTTTTTAGCAGGATTAAGATTTTCTTTGATAAGAACAAAAGAAGTTATAAAATCAATAAACGCTGAAAAACCGGCAAAAAAGAATGTTCTAAATTCCTTATAATGAACAAACGGTTGAACAAAAAAAATGGATACTATCCACACAAAAACCGCAAAACCCGATGCATGATAAGCAACTGCCAAACCGGAAATTAATGTTCCGGATAATATTATAAGACCTTTTTTGTTTTTAAATGTTTCAGGAAATGAAAACAAAGCTACAGCAACCAAAAAAACCGAAAATAATCCTGCGTTTATTCCTAATGAACGTTTCCAAAATAATATTGTGAATAAAGCGGTTCCTAAAAGTAATAAAATTAACTTAATTTTATTTTTCATAAAAGCAATTATTAGAATTTATGCAATAATAACTTTTTAGGTTTAAAATAAGTATCAACGTCAAATTTTTTAAGCTTTTTTATAAACATTTTTTCATGTTTAAAGATTTTCAATATAAAAAATTTTTCACATACTTAATTTTGAATATATTTGCACATCGTTCAATCAAAAATAAACAGATGAGAAGATTAATTGAAATTTCAAAAGAAGCAGATGTTTTTCCAAAGTTTAAAAACACTCCTATTGGAGATTTACTTGAATATCATAACCTTAACAAAAAATATATAGAATACGATAAAGCAGAAATTCTTATTGGAATGTGCATGGATTATAGGTTGAAAATAAAACACCCCGATAAATTTGCTTTTGTTATCCGTACCGGTGGTGCTAATTTAAGATACAGTGAATTTAATGTTTCCTATGCTATTAGTGTTGGAAAAATAAACTATATTGCTATAATTGGCCATAATAATTGTGCTATGGTAAACTTGCCCGACCGAAAAGAACTTTTTACCGAAGGCTTAGTTGAAGGTGGGTGGGACAAATTTTACGCCGAAAATCATTTCTTTTCTCTATCGCCTATGCACGAAATAAGTAATGAAATTGACTTTACTATCAGTGAAGTTCAAAGACTCCGCAATAGATACCCTAACGTTTGTGTAGCTCCGCTTTTATACAATGTTGACAACCATAAACTTTACCAAATAGAAGAATAAAAAAAGCTTTCTGTATTTCAGTCGGCAGTATTCCCTACCGAGTCTGACAAGAAACGTAACCTCTTGGAAACGTCTTGTTACCGAGTTTGGGTTATCGAGTGCTACGGTTCAGCAACTTTAGTTGCGAAATTATTACAAAAAAACCAAGGTCATGCAGTTTCAACTGCTCAGGTTCAGCAACTTGAGTTGCGAAATTCTTACAAAAAAACAAGGTCATGCAGTTTCAACTGTTCAGGTTCAGCAACTTGAGTTGCAAAAAAGTACTGCAATTTTAATTGCTGGAAACTAAAAAAAACACCCGAACTTTCGAGAACCTCACTCCAAGCATTCCTACTAGTTTGGGTGTTCAAAATGCTACACGTAGCATTGTTTTATTCCATTACAACAAAGTTTCGGATTTCAAATCCAAAACAGCTTATAAAATATGGAAAAGGAGAAATAATCGGTGTTCAGGAACAGCTATCCGGCTTTGTTTGTGAGCTGGGGGCGACGCACCAAGCGGAACCCAATATTGTTGTTATAGTTGTTAGGGTTGTTGTTGTTGCGATTAGCAACACGGCAGTTGTTAGCGTTGTTGTTCCAACTACCGCCACGATTGACGCGGTTCGAGCCTGTGATTATTTTCCTGTTATGCAAATTCTTCTAATTTTTCTGATATTTCCGGTTTCATATTTACCGAAAAACTCGATATATTAGTCTGACTTTTTGCATGTTCAATTGTTATAGCAACAATTTTTCCAGTTTCGTCCATTTCTGCTAAGATATCTTCTGAAATATCTATTGTATTTTCTATTTTATTTTTATTAAAAACTAAATATAAAGTATCAGTATCTTTAAAATATTTTATTTCCATAATTCTTATTTTTTAAATGAACGGTCAAAAAATGCGTTGTGAATAGTTTCTTTATCTTCTAAAATAATAATTCTCAGATATTTGTCAACTTCTTTAATTTTTGCCCGGCGCCGTATTCTGCCGTCTGATTGTATTTCTTCTTTTTCGGGTTGATCATAAACTTGTTTTATCCATTCCGCTTTTATGTCTTTTCGGTCTTCACGCAACCGAGTGTATTTAAAATAATTAGTAAATTTCATCATATAGTTATTAGCAAATGTACGAAATTATTTAATTTTATTCAATATCCAAAAACTTTTTTCCTAAAACCTTTCGCAGAAGCATGTTCTGTGAAGGCTATTAAGGGTAAAGCATGTCTTTGATAATCAGATTGTGTAAAACTACATTTTTTTAATCTTTGTTCGTAAATATTTATCTTTTTTATAAATCTTTTTTTAGCTTTACTTTGTAATTCAATTCGATTTTCAAAAATTCGGTAGCTTAAAAAATTTAAACCGTATTTTGTTGTGTTTATGTATTTTATTTTCAACGTTAAATCCAAATTTTCATTCAAATAATTTTCTATTTTTCCTAAAATATTGTTTAATTCCTGTGCATTATTAGCCCAAATTATAAAATCGTCCATGTAGCGAGTGTATGGTTTTATCATTAGTTTTTGTTTTATAAAACGGTCAAATCCGGCAAGATAAAAATTCGCAAAATACTGGCTTGTCAGATTTCCAATAGGTAAACCTAAATTTGGAACTGCAACTTTAGTTGCTGATAATTGATAACTATCAATTATTTGATAAAAAACATACAACAACATTTTATCTTTAAAAATAGTTTCTAATTTTTGCATTAAAATTTGATGCGA
>JAFGUD010000046.1 GCA_016938685.1 Bacteroidales bacterium
TAATAAATGCAAAAAAAAAAAAAAAAAAAAAATGATACGACAAAATTATTAGTCAAAAACATTTAATTTAAAATGTTAAATTATTTTAATACGTTAAAAAATAGAGATAAATCAATAAGGCTGTTTAACTAAATTTCTCAATAATTATTTCTGGGTCAATCTCTAAACATTCATAAGTACCTTTGTAACATTTTTTATTTCCAAAAACAGAACAGGGACGGCAAGATAATTCTTTTTGAACATAGATAGTATCTTGTTTATTAAATGGAGAAAATCCTAAAAATGGGTGAGTTGCACCCCATACGCTGATAATTTCTGTGCTTGTTAGGCTTGCCAAATGCATATTTCCGCTATCCATTGTGAGTACTGTTTTACAATTATTCAACAAACAAATTTCATCTTTCATTGAATATTTTCCGACAATGGAAATTACGTTTTTATATTCTTTCTCCCATTTTTCAACAATCTCTTTTTCCTTTGCACCTCCTCCAAAAACTAAAATAGTGTGTGTTTTTGATAAATTCTGAATTATTTTTTCTGTTTTCGAAATAGGATAAGTTTTACTTTTGTGTTTAGCAAAAGGTGCTATCCCAATTTTTGGGCTAGGCAAACTTAAAATTTGAGCAATATTTTTAGAAGGAACAAAAAATGTTTTTTTAACAGACTTGTTTAAATCAAGTTTAAAACCTAATTCTCTAAAAACGTCAGCGTATCTTTCGGCTGAATGTTTTAATTGAATAAGTTGTTTCTTTTTTCTTCTTGTTAATTGTTTCTTTTCATTTCTGCCTTTATTTATTTTAGCTCTTTTTATTGAATTTGGCAAGAAAAAATAAATTAATTTAGTTCTTATAACACTATGTAAATCAGCGTAAAAATCAATTTTATTTTCAGCAATTATTTCTTTGCATAGTTTTTTTATACCAAATACTCCTTTGTGTTTTTCTGAAAAATCAACGTTGAAAATTTTAACTCTGTCAATGTTTTCAAATAGTTGTCTGAAAGGAGGTTTTGTTAATAGAATAATTTCAACATCAGGATTTTGATCTAAAAAAGAATTCAGCACATGAACAGAGATCGCAACATCGCCCAATGCTGAAAATCTGCTGACTAAAATAGTTTGCATTAGGTTATTTTTTTGATGCTCTAAGAATTGGATTTGTTTCGGGATCGTTATACATTTTCATTTGTTTAAATGTTTGTGCTATAACCTTTCCTTCCGACATATCTTCGATCAAGTAGTTTATGGCTTTAGTCAAAAACAGATATTGAGCATTTAGAACATCTAATTTTTCAATCGATTTTAAAATATGCTGTTCTGATGCATCTTTCCGTTCGGATTCTTCTTTCCAATGAAAAACTTTCAAATTCAAAATAGAAAGTCGGTCTATTGCCCAGCCAATTGATTCTGTGTTTATTCTAGCTTCTTTTGAAATTTTCACTTCTTTGAAATAATCAAAGAAATAATCGTCAATAAGTTCAACTAAATCAGTTCTATCCTGATTTGACGCATCTATTTTTCTTTTAAGAATTATTGCTTCTTCAGGGTTTATATTTGGGTCGCGAATTAAATCTTCGTAATGCCATTGAACTGTATCAATCCAACATTTTTTATATAACAAAGAATCAAGTGAATTTTTTGCAAAATCGGCTTCAACAAATGATTGATTTACATCGTCTTTTATGTGGTAAATTTGAATTGCTTTTTGAAATATTTGGTTGAAGTTTTCAGAATTAAAAGTCATTTTTTTTGTTTTAATTAATAGATGGCAAAGGTAAAGTAAAAAGTGAAAAAGCCAATATTGCAGCAATTAGCAAACGAGTTATTTCCCCTGTGTTTATTTTTTCTTTTGCTTTTTTCCTTTCAAAAATTCGGTATCCTCCGGCAAAAAATAAAGCCCCCAAACTAAACAATAAAAAAGCATTTGCATTTTCACTAAATTGAAGTTTCCCAATTATAGCTATTGGTGTAATAATCAAACTATACCACATAACTTTTTCGGATATTTTTTCGCTTGCTGGTTGATTTTCTTTTCTTTCTGTCGTTTTGCTCCAATAAAGTATAGCAAGTGCACCTAATGATATTCTAAGTACCCAAAAAGCGTAGTGCATTTCTTTTAAAATCATTATCATTCCTGCTGCAAAACCAAGAATTAGAATAGTTTCAATTGTATCAAAATATTTGTTAATAAATTCTCTAATTTTCATCATTTTATTTATCTGTAATCGAGTGCAATATTGCACTTGTATATTGTTTTATTTTTCTTGATTATCTACCAATTTAAAATCAAGCTGTCTTTTAATTAAATCAGCGCGAACTACTTTTATTTGTATTTTATCACCAATTTTAAATTTTCGGTTTGAATAATGAGCTATTAGCACATAATTTTCTTCGTCAAAATAGAAAAAGTCATTTTCGATGTCTCTAATTAACACCATTCCTTCTATTTTATAAGGTACTATTTCTACATAAATTCCCCATTCGGTAATTCCTGAAATATATCCGTCGAAAGTTTCGCCAATTCTGTCTTTCATAAATTCAACCGCTTTGTATTTTATTGATGTACGTTCTGCACTCATAGCAAGTTGCTCCATTTCAGAGGAATGTTTACATCTTTCTGCATAAACTTTTTCATTCGCTGACTTTCCTTTATTCAAATAACTGAATAAGAGACGATGTACCATTAAATCCGGATAACGTCTGATTGGAGAAGTAAAGTGCGTATAATATTGAAAGCCAAGACCGTAGTGACCAATATTTTCAGTAGTATAAACAGCACGAGCCATAGAACGAATCGCAAAATTTGCAATCACATCACTTTCAGGTTTTTGTCTTAATTCAGCAAATAAATTATTTAAAGAATCTGCTATTGTTTTGTTGTTTTTCAAGGAAATATCGTATCCGAACTTTGAAATAAAATCTTTAAATTGTTTTAATTTTTCGTAGTCAGGAGCATCATGAACTCTATACACAAAAGTTTTCGGTTCTTCATTGTTTTTAGGTTTTCCAATTTTTTCCGCAACTTTTTTATTAGCAATAAGCATAAATTCCTCAACAAGTTGATTAGATTCTTTTGCTTTTTTGTATAGAACTTCGATTGGTTTCCCTTCGTCGTCAATTTTAAAGCGTATTTCTCCTCTGTCAAATGAAATCGCTCCGTCATTAAATCTTTGTTTTCTGAGCTTTTGAGCAATACTGTTTAACAATAAGATTTCTTTTGAATATTCTCCTTCTCCTTTTTCAATAATCTCCTGAACCTCTTCATAATTAAATCTTCTATCAGAATTGATAATTGTTCTGCCAATCCATGTTTTTTTGATGTTTGCATTGTCATCAATAGTTACTGCAACTGAAAAAGTTAATTTATCAGTATTTGCATTTAAAGAACAAACATTGTTAGAAAGAGCTTCAGGTAACATTGGAACAACTCTGTCAACTAAATATACAGAAGTTGCTCGTTTATAAGCTTCTTTGTCTATAATAGATTCAGGTTGAACATAATGACTTACGTCAGCAATGTGAATACCAATCTCATACAATCCATTGTCTAAATATTTTAATGAAATAGCATCATCAAAGTCTTTGGCATCAAAAGGGTCAATTGTTATTGTAAAAGTATCTCTAAAATCGTTGCGTTTTTTTATTTCTTCATCAGAAATAGTAATATCTATTTTTTCTGCTTCTTTTTCAACATATTCAGGAAACTTATAGGGCAAACCGAATTCCGCTAAAATAGCGTGCATTTCCACATTATGATCTCCTGATTTTCCAAGAACATCGTCAATTTCTCCAATAGGACTTTTAGCATATTCAGGCCAATCTACAATGTGACAAATAACCTTATCACCTTGCTTGGCTCCTTTTAAATTTTTCAAGGGAACAAAAATATCAACAGGCATTTGTCTGTTTTCCACTGTTATAAAAGCAAAGTTTTCTGACTTTAAAATTGTCCCAACAAATTGTTTGTTAGATCTTTGAACAATATTGGTAACCTCTCCTTCTAACTGTTTACTTTTAGATTTTGCAAAAACACTTACTTCCACAATATCGTGGTGCAAAGCATGTTTTAGATTAGAAGTGTGAATAATAATATTTTCATTAAATTCTTCGGAAAAAACAACCGCAGCACCTTTTTGAGACATGTCTAATTTTCCTGTAATTGATTGTTTTACAGAACGCAATTGATATTTTCCTTTTTTAATTTCCGTAAGATTTCCGTCTTTTACTAATTGAGGTAAAGCACGAGAAACACTTTTTTGTTTTGCAGGAGTATCATACCCTAATTGTTTGCTAATTTGCTTGTAATTAAACGATTGAGTAGGATTATCTTTGAAAACTTTAATTATTTTATTTTTTATTTTTTTGGTGTCTTTTTTCATTTTATTAAAAATTAAATTTAGTTCAAAATAAACGTTTTTTTTTTAGGTAAAAAATTTATGTTCTTAAATTATTTTACAACAAAAGTGATAAAGAGCATTTTATTATCGTAAATGTAAATGTATATTTGAAAAAAACTATTTAATATGGATGAAAAACAAAAAAAATTAGTACAAGATGCCTTAAATTACCACACAGAAGGTCGTCCGGGAAAATTAGAAGTAATTCCAACAAAACGTTACGCAACACAAAGAGATCTTTCTTTAGCTTATTCTCCTGGTGTTGCATATCCTTGCCTTGAAATTGAAAAAAATCCCGATGATGTATATAAATATACAAATAAGGGAAATTTAGTTGCTGTTATTTCAAATGGAACCGCTGTTTTAGGTCTTGGCGATATTGGCACAGAAGCAGGAAAACCTGTAATGGAAGGGAAAGGACTTTTATTTAAAGTTTTTTCGGGAATTGATGTTTTTGATATTGAAGTAACGACTAAAAACATTGATGAATTTGTTTGTGCTGTAAAACAAATTTCTCCAACATTTGGAGGAATAAACCTAGAAGATATTAAAGCTCCAGAATGTTTTGAAATCGAAAAACAGTTAGTTGAGGCACTAGATATTCCTGTAATGCACGACGATCAACATGGAACAGCAATAATTTCTAACGCAGGGCTTTTAAATGCGCTAGTATTGAGCAACAAAAAAATTGAAGATGTAAAGGTGGTTGTTAATGGTGCCGGAGCATCTGCAATGGCTTGCACAAAACTGATGATTAGTCTTGGCGCAAAGAAAGAAAATGTAGTAATGGTTGACAGCAAAGGCGTTTTGCATGTTGACAGAGTTGATATGAATATCTATAAAAAAGAATTTGCAACCACTAGAAATGTCCATACTCTAGAAGAAGCGATGAAAGATGCAGATGTTTTCTATGGATTATCAAAAGGTAATATTTTATCGAAAGATATGATAAAATCTATGGCTCCAAACTGTATTGTTTTTGCAATGGCTAATCCTGACCCTGAGATTACTTATGAAGACGCTACTGATGCTAGAAAAGATATTATTATGGCTACCGGGCGTTCCGATTATCCCAACCAGGTTAATAATGTTTTAGGATTTCCTTTTATTTTTAGAGGAGCGCTAGACGTAAGAGCAAAAAAAATCAACGAAGAAATGAAAAAAGCAGCTGTTTATGCTTTGGCTGAATTAGCCAGAGAAGCTGTTCCAGAGGAAGTTGCAGAAGTTTACGGCTTAACTAATCTTACATTTGGAAAAGAATATATCATTCCAAAACCTTTTGATCGCAGATTAATAACCCATGTTTCGGCTGCAGTGGCCAAAGCTGCTATGGATAGCGGTGTTGCCAGAACAATGATTGAAGATTGGGATGCCTATAAATTATCTCTAGAAAAACTAATGGGATATGAAAATCAAATTATTAGAACTTTGAGACAAAAAGCATCTCAAAATCTTAAAAAGGTCGTTTTTGCAGAAGGAGCAAACTTTAGAGTAATAAAGGCTGCCGTAGAGTTTTATACTGAAAAACTAGGAATACCTGTTCTTTTAGGAAATAAAAAACAAATTAAAAGTATAGCAGAAGAATTTTCAATTAATCTCGATGATATTGAAATTATTGACCATTTGAAAAAAGTAGAAAAGAGAGAAGAATATGCTAAATTATTATGGGAGAAAAGAAAAAGAAAAGGTTTGACAATGGAGGAAGCAAAACATAGAATGAGAAACCATAATTATTTTGCGTCAATGATGGTTGAGCAAGGAGATGCTGACGCAATGGTTTCCGGATATACATCAAAATACAAAGATGTTGCCGGAGCTGCATTAAGAGTTATCGGTGCCAGAAAAGATATTGAGTCTTTAGCTGGTATGTATATTGTTTTTTCAGAAAAAGGCACATTCTTTTTTGGAGACACAACAGTTACTCCGGATCCAGATTGTAAAGTTTTAGCTAGTAATGCAAAACTTATCGCAGAAGAAGTTAAAAAATTCGGAAAAGTTCCTGTTGTTGCAATGTTATCGTATTCTAATTTTGGCGCAGTTTCAAATAACAGAACTGTTGAAAAAGTTAGAGCAGCTGTTACTTATTTACATGAAAACAATCCCGATTTGATTGTTGATGGAGACATACAAGCAAATATTGCATTAGATATGGAAACAAGAGATGAACTATTTCCATTTACAAAACTCAAAGGTCATGAAGTTAACACTTTGATTTTCCCAAGTTTAAGTTCAGGAAATATTAGTTATAAACTAATGCAAACAATTGGATCTGCTGAATTGGTTGGACCAATTTTATTAGGTCTTAATAAACCTGTACAAATAGTACCTATTAAATGTAGTGTTAAAGAATTAGTTAATATGGCAATGATTGCTGCTGTTGAATCTTCTTCAAAAGTAAAAATTTAACAAAAAGAAAAAAGAGTGGCAAAGCGCCACTCTTTTTTTATATTTCAATTTCGCTAATTATTTTTAAAGTCTTTTTTGCTAATTTATCCTTACTTAAGTAGCCTGATATTATTATTTCTGAAGTTTCAGAAAGAGCATCTTTTATAGTATTCTCAAAATATTTCACATCAAAAATTTTCAATATATAATTGAATTTTTTTAATTCGCTGAACAAAACACCTTCGCTATTTTTATTTTCAATTAGAATAAAGATTTTAATATCACTCGCCGACTTATAAAAAGAAAAATTTTCAGGCAAAAAATTATTAGTTGACTTTGCCAACTTTAAGTCAGTTTTTTCATTTAGAAACCATGCTAATTTATAGTCCTTTTGGCTTGATATTATTCCAATAATTTCAAAATTAGTATTTATATTTTGTTCAATCGTTTTTTTGCTCATTATTATATTCGGGATTAATTTTCTTTATTGCTTTTAATGCTGACATTTGCTCTGCCTCTTTTTTTGTTTTTCCGTAGCCTTCTGCCACTTCGTTATCATTAACCATTATTTTAGCAACAAACATTTTTTGGTCTTCTTTATGCTCAAAAGTAGCAAATCTCACAACATATCCTTTCTTTTGTGCCCATTCAATCAAATTACTCTTGTGATTTGATTCGGTAGAAATTAGCTTTTCTACGTCAACAACATTCCCAATAACTTTTTTATTAATAAATTCTCTTACCAATTTGTATCCTTTGTCCATGTATATAGCTCCTATAAGAGCTTCAAAAGTATCGGCACAAAGATTTTCATTATTGAATTCGTTATCCGTTTGCATTTGCAGGAAACGTTTTAAATTAAATTCAGAAGCAACTTTCGCTAACATTTTTGTATTTACAATCTTTGCTCTTGTTTTGGTTAAAAAACCTTCGTTTTCGGCAGGGAAATTCTTAAATAAAAAATCACTAATAACAGCATCTAAAATTGCATCTCCCAAGAATTCAAGCCGTTCATTATTAATAACTTGATTATCTTTATTAACAAAAGAAGCTGACTTGTGAATAAATGCAGTTTCGTACAAGGAAATATTTTTCGGAGTAAAACCCAGTACTTTTTTAAGATTTTTTTTCAAATCTTTTGGTTCGTTTTTTTGCACGATAAATAAAAAAATTGTGTCATCGTTTGATGACACAATTTTGTAATTTTATAAAAAATTAAATCTTCTTAAATGCTATACAAGCATTATGCCCGCCGAAACCAAAAGTATTGCTAATCGCAACATTTATTTCTCTATGTTGACCAACATTTTCAGTCAAATTTAATTTTGGATCAATTTGAGGATCTCTGTTAAAAACATTAATAGTAGGAGCAACAAAATTATTTTTCATAGATAAAATTGTAGCAATTGCTTCAACAGCACCTGCACCTCCCAAAAGGTGACCGACCATAGATTTGGTTGAACTAATATTTAGCTTGTAAGCGTGTTCTCCAAAAACTTTTAATATTGCTAATGGTTCTGCTATATCACCTAAAGGAGTAGAAGTTCCATGCACATTGATATAATCAACCTCTTCAATCTTAACACCTCCTTCTTCAAGAGCTACCTCCATTACTTTAGCTGCACCTCTTCCTTCAGGGTGAGGAGCAGTAATGTGATGAGCATCAGCAGTTGCGCCTATCCCAACTATTTCGCAATAAATATTTGCACCTCTTTTTATAGCATGTTCATATTCTTCAATAACTATTGCTGCACCACCTTCAGCCATAACAAAACCGTCTCTATCAACATCAAATGGTCTAGAAGCAGTTTTAGGATCATCATTTCTTGTAGAAATAGCATGCATTGAATTAAAACCACCAACAGAAGGCGGATTTAAAGGAGCTTCAGAACCACCACATAACATAATGTCCGCTTTACCTAATTTAATATAATGATAAGCTTCTATTATAGCATGTGAAGATGAAGCGCAAGCAGAAACTGTAGAAAAGTTTGGACCTCTAAAGTCAAACTTTATAGATAAGTGACCAGCTGCAATATCATTAATGATTTTGGGAATAAAAAAAGGATTAAAACGAGGAACTAAACCATTGTTTGCATATTCTATTACGTCTTCAGAAAGGGTTGAAATACCTCCTATTCCGGACGCCCAAACAACACCGGCTTTGTCTTTATTAATATTCTCTAAATCCAGCTTTGAATCTAAGACAGCTTCAGTTCCTGCAATAATTGCAAACTGAGTAAATAAGTCAAGTTTTCTTGCTTCTTTTCTGTCGAAATAATCTGTTGGATTATAATCCTTAACTTCACAACCAAATTTTGTTTTGAACAACTCTGTGTCAAAACGAGTCATCGGAGCAGCACCACTCACGCCATTTTTCAGACCGTCCCAATATTCAGGAACGGTCTTTCCAATGGGTGTGATTGCACCTAATCCGGTAACAACAACTCTTTTTAATTCCATAAGAAAAATTTTTACTTACTGTGTGATTCGATGTAACTAATTGCATCATTTACAGTACCAATTTTTTCTGCATCTTCGTCAGGAATTGCAATATTGAATTCTTTTTCAAATTCCATAATCAATTCCACTGTGTCCAATGAATCAGCACCTAGATCGTTTGTGAATGTAGCATCTGGAGTTACTTCACTTTCATCTACTCCTAGTTTATCAACGATAATTGCTTTTACTCTTGTACCAAAATCTGACATAACTGTAAAGTTTTAGGGTTAAAATTATTTGTGAACGCAAATAAAAAACTTTTAGACGAAAAATAAAAATTTTTCATTTCTTTTTTGATGAAGTTTAACACTAACGTCCTGTTTTATAATCTTTTCCATTTTTATTAAAATGAAATTTATTGTGATTTTCTCGCAACAACCTGCTATATAGATTTTTAGCTACAGTTGTAAACACATGTGTATAATCTCTTATCAAAAAAGATATTTTAAAATTTTATTGTAACCTATCATTGTACTCGAAAATTAAGCCCTTTTCTATAATACTAAAAAAACATATTACATTATGATTAACGAAATTAAGCCCATTGAAGTTCATAAACAATTTAAAAAATATTCTTTTGAAGAAGCGTTTAATGAATCTTTAAAATATTTTAAAGGAGACGCATTAGCTGCAAGAGTTTTTGTGAATAAATATGCTCTGAAAGACTCTTTTGGAAATATTTATGAAAATTCTCCTGAACAAATGCATAACAGAATTGCAAATGAAATTCATAGAATTGAAAAAAAATATCCAAATCCTTTATCAAAAGAAAAAATCTATAGTTTACTAGAGGGGTTTAAATATATTATCCCCCAAGGTAGTCCTATGAGTGGAATTGGTAATAATTTTCAACTTGTTTCTTTATCTAATTGTTTCGTAATTGGATTTGATAAAGGTGGCGCTGATTCTTATGGAGGAATTATGAAGATGGATCAAGAGCAAGTCCAACTGATGAAAAGAAGAGGTGGTGTTGGTCACGATTTGTCTCATATAAGACCAAAAGGAAGTCCTGTTTTTAATAGTGCACTAACATCTACTGGAATTGTTCCATTTATGGAAAGGTTTTCAAATTCGACACGTGAAGTAGCTCAAGACGGAAGAAGAGGGGCATTAATGTTAACATTAAATGTAAAACATCCCGATGCAGAAGATTTTATTGATGCAAAATTAGAACAAGGTAAAATTACCGGAGCGAATATTTCTATTAAAATCGACGATGAATTTATGCGAGCTGTTGATCAAAACACAGAGTACAAACAACAATTTCCTTTAAATTCTAATGACCCTATATATGAAAAAAGCATTGAAGCTAGGAATTTATGGAGTAAAATAATTCATAATGCATGGAAAAGTGCAGAACCCGGAATTTTGTTTTGGGATACAGTTACAAGAGAATCAGTTGCAGACAGTTATGCCGATTTAGGTTTTAAAACAGTGGCAACTAATCCTTGTGGCGAAATACCTCTTTGTCCTTATGATAGTTGTCGTTTGCTTGCTATTAATTTGTACGGATATGTTGAAAATCCTTTCACCCCACAAGCTAAATTTAATTTTGAAAAATTCAAACAACATGTTCATTATGCACAAAGAATGATGGATGATATTATTGATTTAGAACTTGAAAAAATTGATAAAATAATTGCCAAAATAGATGAAGACCCGGAAGAAAAAGAAGTAAAATTAGTTGAAAGAAGATTATGGGAAAAAATTAAAGAAAAAGCTAACCAAGGCCGAAGAACCGGTATTGGTATCACAGCAGAAGGAGACATGCTAGCAGCACTAGGTTTAACATACGGAAGCGAAGACGCCACAGATTTTTCTGTTGAAGTCCATAAAACTGTTGCTATTGAAGCTTATCGAGGATCAGTTAATCTAGCAAAAGATAGAGGAGCTTTCCCAATATATGATGCAAAAAGAGAAAAAGAAAATCCTTTTATTAATAGAATAAAAAAAGAAGATAACGAGCTTTACAATGAAATGGAGAAATACGGCAGAAGAAATATTTCTTTATTAACCATTGCGCCGACCGGATCAACAAGTATTTTATCTCAGACAACTTCAGGAATTGAGCCTGTTTTTATGCCTTATTACAAAAGGAGAAGAAAAGTTAACCCCAACGATCCTGATGTTACTGTTAGTTTTGTTGATGAACTAGGTGATACTTGGGAAGAATACGCGGTTTTTCATCATAAATTTATTACTTGGTTAGAAGTAAATGACTACAATGTTGAAGAAGTTAAAAATTATGATGACGAAAAATTAAAAAAAGTTTTCGAAAAATCTCCTTACTATAAAGCAACTTCGCAAGATGTAAACTGGGTTAATAAAGTGTTAATGCAAGGTAGAATTCAAAAATGGATAGACCACTCAATAAGTGTTACAATTAATTTACCCGAAGACTCGGAAGAGGGTTTGGTCGATGAATTATACTTAACAGCATGGAAATCAGGCTGCAAAGGAATAACCATTTATAGAGAAGGTTCAAGAGACGGAGTATTAATTTCTAACAAAAAGGAAAAAGAAAAACCTGAAAAAGAAAATGAAACAATTTCTGATGACTCAGAATCAGAAGATGAAGATTTAAGAAGACCAAAAGTTGTTGATACTGACATTATTAGATTCTACAACAATAATCAAAAGTGGATTGCTTTTATTGGTTTAAAAAATGGCAACCCATACGAGATTTTCACAGGAATAGACGAACCGGAATATTTACCTATTCCTCAAACAGTTAGCAGAGGATACATTATTAAAGTTAAAAACGAAGGCGGAGATAAACGTTACGATTTTCAATATGTAAACAAAGCCGGTTTTCATGTTACAATTGAAGGTTTGTCTTATAAGTTTAACAAGGAATATTGGAACTATGCTAAACTAATTTCCGGAGTATTACGCC
The DNA here is from genome assembly GCA_016938685.1 of Bacteroidales bacterium. Classification (GTDB taxonomy): domain Bacteria; phylum Bacteroidota; class Bacteroidia; order Bacteroidales; family JAFGUD01; genus JAFGUD01. Next base: position 12,179 of record JAFGUD010000046.1, read on the forward strand.
ATGGAATGCCAATAGAAAAAGTTGTAACTTTAGTTTCTTCTTTACATCTTGAAAGCGATACAATGAATACATGGAAAAAAGGAGTAGAAAGAGCATTAAAACGTTATATCCCGAATGGAACAAAAGTCAAAAAAGGGGTAGAATGTCCGCAATGCGAATCACATGAATTAGTTTATCAAGAAGGTTGTCTTACTTGTTTAAGCTGTGGATATTCAAAATGTGGATAAAACATAATATTTTAAAAAGCAAAAAAGTGTCGTTTAAACGACACTTTTTTGCTTTAGATTTTCAATTCTGCAATGTTAAAACCACTACTTCATCAAGCATAATTACATATATACCAAATTGTTAAAATAATTCCGATAATTATTTTTTACAAGTTGTTATGCCGATTGACTTTAAAACCGATTTTAAGAAAATGAAATCGGATTTTTTAAAGCATTTCGGTATA
>JAFGUD010000345.1 GCA_016938685.1 Bacteroidales bacterium
CCAGGAAGTGGTATCCCTGAGGAATCAGTTACTTTACCTGATATCGATTTTTGTTCTTGATCAGGATTTTGCTTATTAATTACGTCTTGCTTTGATTTAATTGCAATGTAATTGTCGAAAACTTCATATTTTAACTGATACTTTGGAAGTACTTCGTCCAGAATCTCATGCACAGTTTTTTGTTTAAACTCAATGTTGATGATTTTTTTATCCTTTAAATCTTTGCTTTGATAAAAAAAACGGAAATTTGTATTTTCTTCCATTTCTTGTAGTAATTCTTCAATGGATGTGTTTTTCATTTTCAGGTCCAACTTTACCTGTCCCAGGGAGGGAATGGCAAAAATCTGAACAACACTAATAAGGCACAGAAAAATTGTAATTCTCATAATCCTAAATCCTTTTTGCAACCAATCCAGGTTGCCGCAATACAAAATTTTTTTCATAAATTTGAAATGTTTACGATTAGTACTTATCTTCTCATAGAAGACGTAATTGTAAATAAATCCTGGTCGGGAAATACTCGCAATATTTTCCGGCCATCTTTTTTATTCTACATAGGTTTCTTTTTTAAATGAATTATACTTGGTTTATTATTAATAATTTCCATAGAATAATCTATTTCGGCTGTATATTTTAATATATTGAAAATTTGATCAATGGGTTTGTTTTTCAGTATCGTCCCTGTAAACTCTATCTGTTTGATTTCTTCTTCATCAAAAATCACGGTTACATTATACCATCGCTCAAATTTCCTGACAATATCTTCCAGTTTTTCATTTTTAAACACCAGATATCCATCTTTCCACGAAGTATAAAACTCCGTACTAACCTTACTGACAGACAATGTCTTTTTTGTTAAATCAAACTGCGCATTCTCTCCCGGAAAAAGTTCTGAAACGACATTACCTCCCGAATTTTGAAGGGTTACTTTTCCTTCAATCAGGGTCACATTTACTTTTTTTTCATAATCAAAAGCCTGAACGTTGAAGCTGGTTCCCAGCACAGCCACTGTTAACTCCGAGGTTTCAACATAAAAAGGTTTTTCTTTGTTATGAGTGACTTCGAAATAGGCTTCCCCTGTTAACTTAATATTGCGGGTTTTACCTTCAAATTTTGCCGGATAAATTAGTTTCGTATTAGAGTTCAACCAAACATGTGTGTTATCAGACAAATAAACCTCGGCACTTTCTCCTTCCGGTATAATTATTTCATTCCAGGCTAATTGCTCCGAATTTTTATCCTCCTGGTAATATACAGATAGGCTCCCTATTAAAAACGCCAGTACAAAAACAGCAGCATATCTGACGAGGTACATTGGAATTATTCTTTTTTTGTAAAGCTTTTTAGTTTTGCCTGATTGGGTTTCTACATAAGTATTATAATTTGCAAAACCCGAAACAGCCCAGAGGTTTTTTAAGGTTTTAAATTCTTCCTTATTTACTTCTGACCTCTCAATCCAGTTTATAACCTCCTCAATTTCGGATTCATCCTTCAGTTTATTTAATGTAAACCTATGTAGTTTTTCCCTGTCCATGCAAATACTTTTATATCTATGTACTGCATACAGGAGAATACCCTATGACTTTGGGGGGATTTTTTCAAAAAAATACAATGGCTAAATACCGTTTCAGGGCCGGACGAAGAAGTTTTAGCGCTTTAGTAATGCCAGCCTCTACTGTTTTAATTGAAATATTAAGCTCATCAGCAATTTCGCGGTTTTTTTTATTTTCCAACCGGCTCATTTCAAAAATACATCTTGATTGAGGAGGTAGCTTTTCTAAGGTCTGTATTATTATTGAGTTAATCTCATTGAAAATAAAAGGAGAAGTATCCAATTGACTTAATGAATCCTGGGTTAAGTTAAGATACCGGTATTGTAACTTGCTAATATGTTTTTGACGTACTTTTATTTGTTCAATTTTTTTCAAACATTGATTTTTAGTCAAAGTGAACAGCCACGAAGAAAGGTTGTTCACTTTGTAAAATTTTTCACGGTCTTCCCATATTATTGAAAATACATCTTGAACAATATCTTTTGCCATCTCCTGGTCATTTAGATAGTGCAAAGAAAAATACAACAAACGTTCCTGATATATATCCACAACATATGTGAAAGCTCGTGAATTACCTTTAGCCAAGTCTTGAAGTAATTCTATTTCATTTAGGTTCAACAAGGTTTTATCTGATTTCTTATTCAAACATACTATAAAAAATTTTAAAAATTTAATGCTTTTTCATACTTGTTCTTCTACAATACAGTAATAATAAAAAGCACCTTCCCGAAGAAAGATGCTTGTCAAACTAAACTATACTATATCTACAAATATAATAGTCATCCCTATTAATCCTCTATAACACATCCTTTTCAATAATTTTATTGAATGATACAACATTATTAATAAGTACTGTTTAAATTAAAATACCCTATAGCTTTTTGAAAATTATATTGATTTTTATTGCATTAGAACAGAAATATAATGCAGTTGCTTAAAGTTTTCGTATTAAAACCAAGCGAAATGCTAACATACCTTCAAGATTTTGAAATCCTTAAAAGTATTAAAATATATCTGACGGAACACTATTCTTTACTTAGAACAGTATAAATAAAATTATAATTGCATTACTATAAAAATTTTATTTAAGTAGTTCTATTATCAATTTTGGAGAAAGTATTCTAAAGTCTTTAATCAACAAATCCACTTTGCCTATTAAATCCTGATTACCTGAATTCGGATTTATAAACCAGATACATTTCATGCCGGCTCTTTTGGC
>JAFGUD010000346.1 GCA_016938685.1 Bacteroidales bacterium
AAACTCCAAATTTGCTAGTTATTCTTAATCGTCAGGATTATTTGTGAACCGACCAAAGGGAGTTCACGAAGTAATAATCCGGGTTAATAATCAACAATTATCAAATCAAAAAAATTATTGACCAATTAAGATAAATGAAGACCAGAAAAACGGATGGGAATATCTTCCATTTATCATGTCGAGTTTTGCCTTGTGAAGTGCATCTCCATATAAAATATCACCTTGTAATTTTTTATTATCATCCAACAAATGTTTGTAAAACAGAGTCATAAGTTCAGTTGTAGGAATGTCTGCTACTTTCCAAAGAGAAATAATCAAATTCTTAGTTCCTGCATAAATAAAAGCCCTTGAAAGCCCAATAACTCCTTCTCCTTTTGAAAATTTACCGCGAGCAGTTTCGCAAGCCGAAAGGGTAATTAAATCAGTTTTGAGTGACAAATTATAAATTTCTCCGCTGTATAATATTCCGTCTTCAATTTGTTGCTGATCATTTGAAAGTATTAGTGCAGATAATTCTGGATTTTCAAAGTTTACAAAACCATGGGTTGCTATATGCAAAATCTTGTAACTTTTCAAATTTAATGCTCTTTTTACTAGATATTCGTTTGCCTGTTGGTTCATCAAACTTTCAAATGTAAATTTATGGTCTTCAAATTCTTTTTCAAGGTTTTGAATTTCAGTTTCTGTACCCATAATTGTTGAAATAGCATTATCATTAAACACTTGCGGGTTATCAGGTTTAAAGACCGGAGCTAATGCAAAAATATCTTCTCTGTCTGTTTTTGAATAATCAATTTTTGAGGTTTCGTTGAAAAGTGTAGCAGAGTATGAATATGAAATATTGTAATTTTTAACTAAAAACGGATAATTAATATAATCTTTAACAGCTCCATTATATTTTTCGTAAAATAAGGCATCGAATGATAAAGTACCTAAAATTTTATCAGGAATAATAATTAACCTTGTTATTCTGCTAGGTAATTTGAAAAAGAATAAATGTTCATAGATTTGATAAGCAAGTGTTTCGTATTTTTTTATATCATCTTCTAAATATGATAATATCACATCGTTAAATTCTTCAATATTGTAAATTTCATCATCTGAAAATTCCGACATAATAAGTTGTGTTTCATTATTTGTTATGATGTAGGCAAAAATATAATCATTTGAAACATAGTAATTTATCATCGCAGTATTTGCATCCAATGTTTCTTGTATATCTTTTGTATTACTTAGCGAAACATTAAATTTAGCGTTGTAGTATGAGGGATATTCGTTTTTATAAATTTCAACAATTTCCTGATATCTTTGATTTTGTTCTAGTAATAATTCTCTGTAAAAATTCGACTCTCTGGCTGTTTCAGCTTCGGCAATTTTTTGGCTGTAACTGTTAATATTCTGTTTGATAAATTTTTCTTCGTCAACAAGATTTTCAGGAACATCAGAGAAATTCTCAGCTTTTGCATCTGCAATTGCCTGTAATAAAGTAGAAGTTTTGTTTCTTTCTATAAAATAAAACATTAATTCATCAATATTAGGTTTATAATTAGCTAATTTAATCATATAACCAATTTCCATAGCATTGTCAAATACGTTTGAAATTTCGCCATTTAATCTTATTTTGTCTTCTTTTGAATATACTGACTTTCTTAGCTGTGTAATCAATGTGTCACATAAAAGAATATTATTTAACGCTTTATCTAGATACAAATTCAAACTATCTTCTGAATATAAAAACATATAAACCTTGGCTTTCCCATTTAATGCTTCTAATAATTTTATCCCATCATAATAATCTGTCAGTGGGGGATTTACTTCAATATTCTCATTATCAAATGATTTTGAATTCGCAATCAGACTTTTTTGGAAAAATATAAGTGCCGTGTCAATTTTACTTTGTTCAAAAAATATATTCGCAACATTCAATAGAGGATTAACAATACTCGGATTGTGTTTGCCGTACAATGTAGTCATTATGTCAATTGATTTCCGAAAATTTAAAACTGCCTGAGCTGTGTCATTTTTAGCACGGTTTACACTTCCCAGATTTGAGTATATAATTGCTACTTGATGATTTAATTCGCCGGTTGATTTTATTTTAGATTCCAAAGCTTTATTAAAAAATATTTCAGCATTTGGATAATTGCCTTGTTTTCGGCAAACTAGTCCAATATTATTGTATAAACTTGGTAATTCAGGATTTTCAGCAAAATTATTTTCTAGAATTTTAGTTGCCAGAAAGTAATACTGAAGAGCAAAATCGTAATTTCCGGTATTGCTGTATATGTTTCCAAGATTTATGTAATTTGTCGCTATCTTATAATTATCTTTTCCATATAATTGTGTAAAAATATCATTTGATTTTAAAAGAAAATCTTCAGCTGATTTATATTCTCCTTTTGAAATATATGCATTTCCAAGACCACTATAGGCTTCTCCAATTTCAGGCGAAAATTCACCTTGAGTTTGGTAAACTATGTCTATTACTTTGTTTTTCATTTCAATAGCTTCATCGTATTTCCCAAGAGTAATGTACAAGTTTGAAAGATTAATATAAGCAGTTGGTAGTAAAGGACTTTCTTCACCTTGGTTTGCTATAATTATACTTATGTTTTTTTCGTAATAATATATCGCACTATCTACTTGTCCGGTTTGAGCATAAACTAACGCTAAATCATTCATGTTCATTGCGGCCTCAACTGATTCTGCTCCGAATAATTCAATTTTTATATCTAATGCTTTATTCATCTTTATTTTAGCTGTTGTAATATCCGATGACATAAAAGCAATTCTTCCTTGAAGGCTGTATAAATGTGCTATAACTTTTGATTTTTCACCAAAAGAAGTAATGCCGTCAGATTCAATATTTGTGAGCTTCTCACCTGCCTCTTTTATTCTTCCTACGTTTATTAAAAGTTCCGAAAGAGATAATTCTGAAATCACATAATTTGGAATTTGTCCGGCTTTTTTGAAAAGGGTAGAAGAGGTATTGTAGCACTCTATTGCTTTGTCAAAGTTATTATGAGCAGTGTATTGTTTGGCAAGATTAAAATTCTCTGTTGCTTTTGCTAAGTCGTCTTGTGCAAAAATAGCAGTAGAGATAAATATGACTGTAAATAAAATAAAGAGTTTTTTCATGTCAATTTATTTAGAATTAATTCTACATCAAAGGTAGGAAAATCTATTTCAAAGTCAAAAACCAACATAATATTTTTTGAAAATTTGAATTCTAAGAATCAGAAATTCAAGAAATATAAAGAACTTTTATTTTTTTTACTAAAAAAAATTAGACATGACTCTCATTAAGACTACGTAAAATCAATTTAAACGACAAAAAATGTAAATTATTTTAAAAAATTTTGAATTTTTTTTTAAAAACTGTTAACTTTGGAATGATTTTTTCGTTAATAATATAGAACAAATTAAATAAGAAGATTATGTTGAAGAAAATAATATTAATTACAATAATTGCTTTTTTGTCTTTTGGAGCATTTTCTCAAAGTACACAACTAGACTTTTCTATGCAATTGCAGAATACAAATAATCACGAAGCTTTAATTTATCCAAATCCAATCCAGAATTTAAACTTTAAAGTTAAGTCTTATTCTATTATTACCGATGTTGTTGTTATGGATATGGTTGGAAAATTTATTACTTCAAAACATCTTGATTCGTATGCAAACGAAGAAATAATGATAAATATGCCACATTGCGAAAAAGGCGTTTACATGGTTAAAATTACTTTTGATGATGGTGAAACTATTATTAAAAAACTGCTTTATCAGTAATTTATTAGTTTTGCGGTCATAAGTGCTTCTGCTTCTTCTAGTTTAATATGTTTGTTCTTTTGTTTTAATTCTTTAATTTGTTTAAGCGTTTTTTCTAAAAATAAATGATATTCATTCGATTTAATATTTGAAGCTCTGTGTTGCAGGGCTTTCTTTATTTTTACGGCCTCTTTTAAATCAGTATTTGCACCTTTTGTTAATAAAGACTCAGTAATTCTTTCCCAAATATAATCCACTGCTTTATTTGAAATATGAATCATATCTTCGTCGTAATATCTATAATCTCTCAATTCGTCCATTACAATTTCATAAGACGGGAAATAATGAGCAAAATCCATTTTTTCAATAATTTCGCTAATTCCTAACAATAAAGTTGACTTACTAATCTGATTTTCAATTGCTCCATCTTTCCAATGTCTAACAGGACTTACAGTAAAAAACACTTTAACTTTTGGATTTAATGTTTTCAAAATTTCTAAATAACGTATAAATTTTACAGAAATTTCGCTTACAGATAATCTTGTTCTATTAAATTTAGAAGCTGATTGTTTGTGACAATTTGCTACTACGTTATCGGTTTCTCTTAAAGTGTAAACCCAGGCAGTGCCAAATGTAATAAACAGATAATCAGCATCTTGTAAGAAGTCTGATGAATATTCAATTCTATTATTTATTTTAGCTAAAACAGTGTCTTTTTGGCCACTCGAAAAATCACTATGATGTGAATAGCTCTGCCAATTTTCATTGTCGAAAAAGAGATTTTCCTCACTCAAAAACTTTCTGTTTGTGAGGATTTCAAGACTTCTCAAAACTGATTCAGGATTATAGATTACACCAAATGGGTTGATATCTACATCAAAAAAATAATCGTTGAATTTTTGACCAATATTATCTGTAAAACAAGAGCCAATTAGCATTATTTTTTTTGAGTAATCAATTTTTTCCTTATATTTTTCAATTTCTACAACTGTCCGGAAATTCATAGTCTGTGTTTTAAACTTTCTACAAATTTAAAATTTTTTGTTAACAAAATGGTAATAATTACTTTATTTTTTTCAATTATTTTTATTTCTAATGCCCAACAAATCAGCATATTGAAGTATAAAACCTCACTTTAGCTAAATTTATGTGTTTAATTTGTCACAAACTATTATATTTGTCTGATTAAATTAAAAGAATTATGGTAAAAATTAAAGATTTAGTTTCTATAATCGAAAATAAATTTCCACCCCAAACACAGGAAAATTATGACAATTCCGGTCTAATTGTTGGCGATAAAGAAATTGAAATTAATTCAGTATTACTAACTATTGATATAAACGAAGATGTTGTAGATGAAGCTATTGAGAAAAAATGCAACTTTATTATCGCTCATCACCCAATAATTTTTCGACCTTTAAAAAGGATTACCGGAAGTAATTATATTGAGAAAACAATTATCAAAGCAATTAAAAATGATATTGCAATTTATGCTGCCCATACTTCGGTTGATAATTCAGACCAAGGAATAAATAAATATTTGTGTGATTTGCTTGAATTGAAGAACCAGAAAATAATACAACCAAAGCAAGAAATGCTTTTTAAACTTGTGACTTTTGTGCCAAATGAACATGCTGAAAAAGTAAGAACGGCAATTTTTGATGCCGGAGCAGGATACATTGGCAACTATGATTATTGCAGCTATAACACAGAAGGAATTGGAACTTTCAGAGCAGGCGAAAAAGCAAATCCGTTTGTAGGAGAAAAAAACAAACTTCATTTAGAAAACGAAATTCGCATTGAAACAGTTTTTCCGGGTTTTCTGAAAGGTAAAATCATTAATGCGCTTTTAAATTCCCATCCATACGAAGAAGTTGCATACGATATTTATCCACTAAATAATGAGTATAATAAATTCGGTGCAGGAATAATTGGTGATATTGAAAACGAAGCTGATGAAGCAGAATTTTTGTCAATAATAAAAAATAAGTTTAATGTTCAGTCAATTAGATTTTCAAATTTACTAAATAAAAAAGTTAAAAAAGTTGCAGTATGCAGTGGCGCAGGAAATTTTCTGATAGAAGATGCAATTGCACAAAAAGCTGATATTTATATTTCTTCTGAATTCAAATATAACCAGTATATCGAAGCTCAAAAAAGAATTGTTATTGTTGATGCCGGACACTATGAAACAGAAGTTTTCATAAAAAATGTTTTTTATGAGCTTTTAACAAAAAAATTTCCTAATTTTGCAGTCGAATTTTCTCAAAAATTCCAAAACCCAGTTAACTACTTGTAAATCAATTAAATACTTGACATATGTCTGAAAAAGAAAATAAAGAAATCACTGTAAACGACCGACTTATAGCGTTGTATAAACTTCAGGTTATTGATTCAAAAATCGATGAGTTAAGAAGATTAAGAGGCGATACTCCCTTGAAAGTAAAAGATTTGGAAGATGAAGTTGTAGGATTAAAAACACGTCAGGAAAAATTAAATTCTGAAATTGAAACTTTAAAAGACCAAATTTCTGACAAAAAAAACATCATTAAAGAAGCAAAAGAGAAGCTGAAAAAATACAACGAACAACAAAGTAAAGTTCGTAACAACAGAGAATTTGAAGCTTTAAGCAAACAAATTGAATTTGAAGAACTTGAAATACAACTGAGCGAAAAAAGAATTAAAGAATATACTGTCGATATTAAAGCAAAAGAAGAAAACCAAAAAGATAGCGAAAATCTTATTACAGACAGAATGGGCGATTTAGATGAAGCCAAAAATGAATTAGACGAAGTTGTTGTTGAAACCGAAAAAGACGAAAACGAATTAAGAGAATATAGAACAAATATTGAAAACACTATCGAAAAAAGATTATTAAAAGCATATATCCGTATTCGTAAAGGTGTTAGAAATGGATTAGCTGTTGTTCCAATTCAAAGAGAATCATGTGGTGGTTGCTTTAATCGTATTCCTCCTCAACGTCAAATCGATGTTGAAAGTCACAAAAAAATTATTGTGTGCGAATTTTGCGGAAGAATTCTAATCGACGATGAGGTTGTTGAGTTTGTTGAAACCGAAATGAAAGATTTTAAAATTAATTTGTGGGAGTAAAATTATTCACTATTTTTGAAATCAATATTTTTTAACGTTTACCTTATAAACTAAATGTTTTATGGACATTTTAATATTATCGGAACCCGATAAATACACATCGAAGTTTTATTTGTCTCCTATTGATGATGACTTTGATGACGAAGATTTCGTAGATGATTCTTTGTTTGACGAAATTGACGAAGAACTTGGTGATATCTTGGAAAACAGTTTTTTACTTGATGATTTAGCCGATGATGAAATCGACGAATTATTCGATGAAGATTTTGAGAAATTAGAAGATTTAGAAGACGATTTTGAAGATTTTGACGAGCTGGAAGCTGCTGATGAAGAAGAGTTGAAAAACATCCTCAAAGAACTCGACATGGATGACATAGACCTGTTAGATGAGGAAATAGACGAAATTATATCAGGTGATTTCGATGATTTTGAAGACGATGATGATTTAGATGATGACGATTTTATGGAATAAATCTTTTTCGCAAAAAAAATATCAAAGCGTGGTATACAACTGCGCTTTTTTGTTCTTTTTACTTAATCAAATCGACAATATTTTAATTTTATACATTTTATGGAAATAGACAATAATATAAACAACGAGGAAAAAAAAGAATCTTACAATTTTATCGAAGAAATTGTAAGAAACGACATTAAAGAAGGTAAAAATAATGGCAGATTACATACTCGCTTCCCGCCTGAACCCAATGGCTATTTGCATATTGGACATGCTAAAGCTATTTTATTAAGCTATGGATTGGCTAGTAAATACAAAGGTAAATTTAATCTCCGTTTTGACGATACAAACCCCGAAGCAGAAGATACAGAATATGTTGATTCAATAAAAGAAGACTTACGTTGGCTTGGAGCAGACTGGGAAGATCGTGAGTTTTTTGCTTCTGATTATTTTGAAAAATTATACGATTGGGCTACAATGCTTATTAAAGAAGGAAAAGCTTATGTCTGCGAACAAACACCAGAACAGGTTTCTGCAAACAGAGGCACACCTACAGTTCCCGGAAATAGCCCTTTTAGAGACAGACCAATTGAAGAAAGTCTGGATTTATTCCAAAAAATGAGAAACGGTGATTTTCCAGATAATTCGATGACTTTGCGTGCTAAAATTGATATGTCTTCTCCAAATATGCACATGCGTGATCCTATCATGTACCGGATCAAACATGTTCATCACCACAGAACCGGAAATAAATGGTGTATTTATCCTACTTATGATTGGACTCACGGACAATCAGATTTCATTGAAGGAATTACTCATTCGCTTTGTACTCTTGAATTCGAAAATCATCGTCCCTTGTACGAATGGTGTTTAGATCAACTATTAAAACCCGGCGATTACAGACCTAGACAGATTGAGTTTGCTCGATTGAATCTTAATTACACAGTAATGAGCAAACGAAAATTGTTAAGATTAGTAAAAGAAAATCACGTTAACGGTTGGGATGACCCACGAATGCCTACAATTACCGGTCTACGAAGAAGAGGTTTTACTCCCGATGCGTTGAAAATATTTGCTGAAAAAGTTGGGATTGCTAAACGAGAAAATATTATCGATTTTGGGCTTTTGGAATATGCTGTTAGAGATGATTTGAACAAAAAAGTAATGAGAATTATGGGTGTAATTGATCCAGTAAAAGTAGTAATTACAAATTTTCAGGAGAATCATGTCGAAAATCTTGAAGCTGTCAACAATCCCGAAGACGAATCTATGGGAACCAGAACTGTTCCGTTTACAAAAGAAATATACATTGAACGTGGAGATTTTATGGAAAATCCTCCTAAGAAATTCTTCCGTTTAAGCCCCGGCTTGGAAGTTCGGTTACGTTACGCTTATTTTATTACTTGTACTGATGTTATTAAAGACGAAACAGGTGAAATTGTTGAGATACATTGCACTTATGATCCCGAAAGCAAAGGAGGAAAATCACCTGATGGAAGAAAAGTTAAAGGTACTTTGCATTGGGTTTCTGCTTCGGAATCAATTCCTGCTGAAATTCGTTTGTACGACAGACTTTTTGTAAATGAAAATCCTGATGAAGCTGAAGAAGGAAAAGACTTTTTGTCGAACTTGAATCCTGATTCTTTAATCATAAAAAAAGGATTTATTGAACCTTCTGTAAAAAAAGCAAACATTTTGAACAAATTTCAATTTGAAAGACTTGGTTATTTTTGCATTGACAAAGACACAACCGAAAACAACATGGTTTTTAACCGAACTGTAACTCTTAAAGATTCTTGGTCTAAATCAAATAAATAATAATAATTTTGAATAAAAAAAAAGGAATGTGTTTGCATTCCTTTTTTTTAACTATAATTAGCTTTTAGTCTAATCTTCAGGTAACTGATCAAAGAAATAAACCATAATTCTTGTACATTTTGTGTATTGTTCGTAATAATAGTCAAGAACAACTTCTATCGAAAAATCTTCGTCATCATAAATGTATGAATCGTAAGAAGATTTTGCTTCATAACTGTAATTTTTGCCTAACACTTTTTCTGCATAATCAATATCTTCTCCTAAAAGAGAACCAACACAATCATCAATATGTAACAAATCAATTGCAGTTTCAATATCAGAATACATGTAATCAATTGACAAAATTTCCATATAAACAGTCCAGATTTTTCCGTCTTTTTCAGCAGCTTCTACAGTCAAAGGATAAGTAGAATTGATAAAGAAATAAGCCCAATAACTATCTCCATCAACTGGAGCAATACTATCCGGTTTTCCATACAATTCAATAACATCGTCTAATGTTTGACCATCTTTAATACCACAAAATGTTCTGAAATCTTCAAGATCCAACTCACATTTTTTTTCATCAACCTTAACTTCAATGTTATCATCTTTATCGTCTTTTGTATTATCTTTTTCAGTAGATTCTTTACAAGAAAAAGTAAGAGACAATAAACCAATCAAAAATAAATAAAGTAATTTTTTCATTTTTCTCATTTTAAAATTAATTTCAGACGAAATTAAAGTTAATTAAAGAAAAATTAAAATTTTTTTGATAAATAATTCCATGAATAATTCTAAATCAGATAATATTTATGGCTAAGTTTTTTGTAATGTGTTAAATATTAGCTTAATAAATTAAGCTTAATAAATTTATTTTTTGTTAAAAAAATCAACAAAAAACTTTTGGTTTAAAATTAATCACAAGATTAATTCTACTTTACGAAGTTAAAAAACAGTTTTATTTAATCATAAAATAATTTTGTAATTTGATTGTAATATGCTATATTTGAGGTA
>JAFGUD010000347.1 GCA_016938685.1 Bacteroidales bacterium
ATTACTGGTTAACTCGATTACTGGTTAACTCGATTACTGGTTAACTCGATTACTGGTTAACTCGATTACTGGTTAACTCGATTACTGTTTTATTTTACAAAATACACCTGCGGTTTAGTTCCCGATTCCGGTGCCAATGTGTAATATTCTCTGTTTTTTAATATTTTAGAAACCGGACTTTCAGGGTCGTCAAGATCGCCAAAATGCATACAATAAGTTGGACAAACGCTAACACAAGCGGGGTCTAAACCATCTTCAACTCTGTGATCACAGAAAGTACATTTTGATACGTAGCCATCTGGATGAAAATAACGAGCTTCATAAGGACAAGCCTCAATACAAGCTCCACATCCAATACATTCAGTTGGTTTTACTTTTACAATACCACCCTCAATAACGTGACTTGCTCCGGTTGGGCAAACTCTAACGCAAGGAGATGTTTCACAATGATTACATCGCTGTGATTCAAAATGAAGAAATAGTTTGGGGTAAACACCTTCTACCTTTTCCACAATCCAATCCCTTGCAAAACCAATTGGTACATTATTTTCAGTTTGACATGCTACAACACAGTCAGAACATCCAACACATTTTTTAATATCTAAAGCCATCGCATATCTCATGACTCAACCTCCTTTATTTCGGGTTTTTCAGTGTGAAATTTAACGAAATTTTCTCTCATTCCGGTTCCTCCCATAACGGGATCGTATTTTACGTTTGTAATTAGTTCTGTGTCGCTGGCTCCTTTTCCATAAGCTCTTGACATTTGTTTCTTTTTATGTCCAAATCCGTGAACCATATAAACAGAGTCGTGTCTGATTCTTTCTGTCACTCTTACTTTTATGGGGAATGATGACACTATTCCATGTTGATTTTCAAGCCAAACTTCCTGATCGTTTTTCAACCCTAATTGAGTTGCTATTATTGGATTAACCCAAACATTATTTTCGTTCATTAGGTCAGAAAGATTAGGATTATTTTGTGAACGGCTAAATGTGTGCATAGGAGCACGTCCATAAATCAGTCTGTAAAATCCGGGATCAGGTTCTGCATGTGCCGTGAATATTGGCATAGGGTCAAAACCCTCAGCTGCCATAGCGTTAGAATATAGTTCAATTTTTCCTGTTGGAGTTTTAAAATGATATTCCTGTCCATCAACCAAATACATTGGTTTTGTTCTTTTGAATTGTTTAACTCCAATTCTTTTCATTTCTTCAAGTGATGTTCCGACTTGCTTCAATTGCCAGTCGATTGCTTCTTCAAAAGTATCGTATTCGTAACAAGACGAAAGTCCCATTTTTATGCCAACTTGTTTTGCCATCCACCAAGCCGGTTTTGAATCGTATTTGGGTTCAGCTGCAGGCATTCTTAAAGCAACAGAAGGTATTCTATGTTGTGAAAATCGAGGTAAATCCCATCTTTCTAAATAAGTACATTCTGGTAAAACAACATCTGCGTAACCTGTAATATCAGAAGGCATTGTGTCAACGACAACCATAAATTCTAATGCATCAATTGCTTTGATTGTATTCGCTTCGTTTGGCAATGTTTTAATTAAATTTGTTCCATTAACAATCCATGCTTTAAAATCTTGCTGACCAGTATTATCAGGAATTGTAGCATCGCAAATTCCGGAAGCTAAAGCCAATCCTGCCAATGTGTATTTACCTTTTAAAGCTTCTTTCCATACTTTGTTAGGTTTGGGTACAGGTGCGTGGGGTAAACTAGGAGCTTTCATTTTTTCAGGGAAATAAAAACCGCCTTTTCTGCCCCATGAACCAAGAAGAGCATTTAGAATTGCGACTGCTCTAAGTCTTTGAGAATCATCGCCATACCACGTTACGTGTCTTCCAGGGTGTATAATAACAGCAGGGGACGCTTCGTGCATTTCATGTGCAGTTTTTCTGATATCGTCAGCTCTTAAAGTTGTTATTCCTTCTGCCCATTCGGGTGTGAAGTTTTTAACATGAGCTTTTAATTGGTCGAAGCCAAAGGCGTATTGCTCAATATAATCTTTATCGTATAAGTCTTCGTATATAATAATGTGTATCCATGCTAATAATAGAGCAAGGTCAGTTGCCGGTTTTATTGGTAACCAGAATTTAGATTTGCTGGCAGCTGTCGAAAATCTTGGATCAACAGTAATTATTGTTGCTCCTCTGTCAATAAGTTTAGACATTTCCTGAACTTGACCATTGTGCATGTTTTCTCCAATATGCGAACCAATTAGAACCATACATTTAGTGTTTTCTATATCGGTAGGTTCAGGAGAATTAACACCTTCGCCAAATGTAGCTATAAAACCAACTTCTCTGGGACCTCTACATTGAGCATAAGAAGGAGCAGCTATGCTTGTAGAGCCAATAGACTGAAGCAATTGTCCCCAGTATGTCCCTCCTGATCCATGAGTGAATAATGCAACTGATTCTCCTCCGTGTTGTTTAGTTATTTCTCCAAGTCTTTTTGCTATTAGGTCTAGTGCTTCATCCCATTCAACTTCTTTAAAAGAAGCGTTTTCTCCTTCTCCCACTCTAATCATGGGTTTTTTTAATCGGTCTTCGTCGTAGTAGAAACCGACACCTCCTGTTCCTCTAGGGCAAAAACGCCCATTAGAATTAGGATCATCATGATTTCCGAGTATTTTTTGAATATTACCTTTTTTGTTCTTGTAAACCCAGCCGGCGCATTTCCAAAAACATACTTCGCAATATGTAGCGGTTTTTTCGGCTTCGGATTCATCAAGTGGCTCATCGTCAAAGTAGTCTGCTAATTTTGGAGTAGCATTCAAAAGCATACCTGAAAGAGCTAATCCTGCAGTACCTGCTGCTGAAATTTTGATGAATTTTCTACGTGTAATTTTCTTCATTTTGCTTAAAAATTGTTTGTTCAAAGATAAGATAAACAATCAAGCAAAGCAAGATGTTTAATAGACAAATAGTCTAAAACAAATAGTAAAAAAAATAGAGTTTTTGGCTACTTAATAACATGTTCTAAAACATAGATATTTGGATTATTAGATTAAGTGCTATAAGTATGTACACTCGTTTGAGCAGATGGGAGATAGTTTACACCAAGCCAGCATATTAAGAGGAAAATAAATGCTAATGCCAATATCCACATTGCAGGTTTAACATTTTCTTTATGGTTATGTCGTAAGTGAATGTATATCAGATAGAAAAGCCAGGTTATAAAAGCCCAGGTTTCTTTCGGATCCCAAGTCCAATAATGCCCCCATGCTTCTTTTGCCCAAAATGCGCCAAAAAGTAAACCAAAAGACAAAAAAGCAAAACCTGTGTAAACAACATTGTCGGCTGTAATTATTAGATTTTCGTCAAGTTTTTTGTTTGAAATTTGCACAAGAGCTTTTATTGCAATCAACATTGACGCAGAAAGGATTGCGTATGCAAACATGTATACTATAACGTGAGGAACAAACCAAATGCTTTGAAGAGCAGGCATAAGTGATTTGTCAAAATTTTCGGGGGTTAAGTAGTTTATTAAAACAAATACTGTTGCTAAAAAAATGGAATAACCTATTGCCCATTTCATTTTCCATCTGAAATATAAAACAAAGCCAACAACAGGAACGAGAATTCCGTACCATAAACGTGTTTCTCCAAGTGTTCTCATTGGAGGTCTTTCAAGATTAATCCACATGAAAACGACCAAAGCAACAAGAAGGAAGGTGCCAAATATTAGTAAGCCTAATCCCGCATTATTTATTTTTTTTGACTTTGTCGCAAAAAATAAAATTATGCCTAAAATCCATAGTCCAATTACAGTTGGGAATAATATATTTATATCGAATAAAATCATAATTAATGTTTTTTACCAAGCCAAAAAAGCATAAAAGAACCTATAACAAGCATAAAAAGACCGATGTAAACTACCGGAAGCCATGGATCTTTAACTAATTCCAGAATACTTATTTTTGACCATTTTCCTTTGGTGTCGTCAAAACTTTGTTGGTATATTTTGTAACCTTTTATTTTATATGGCGAATTTACTTCTATATTTATGTCTTTATAAGTTTGTGAGTCGGAAATAATGTCAACATTTGATGTGTATTTTTTTTCTTCGGGCATGCTTAAAGAAACTGCAATTTCATTGTTAATTATTAATGCTGTTGACGGTTCAATATAACTGCCTGAGCTGATCCATCCGGAAATATTAACGGAAGGAGAATTAACTGAAACTAAAACAGCATGTTCGCTTCCTACAGTGTCTTTTGGAATAAATTTATCACCTTGTATTTTAGCATGAGTTAAATATTCTGATATTTTTATTTCAATGTCATTATAATTAATAATCTTATTTTTTTCTACAAAATAATCAACATTAGCTTCGTTCAGAATTTCTTTGGTTCTAGGATCAAAAATTATTACCTGAGGTGAAAATTCTTCAATAGTGAAATCGTTGAGTTTAATATTAAAAGGAAGCTCTACTAATGTAGAATCATTCTGAAAAGCTAAACTACTATTTTCTCCGATATAAAGAGGTAGTGAAACTCTTTGCAAATCTCCTGTTCCCAGAGAAGCTGTTGCAATAACTAACCAAATTCCAGCGTGATTTATAAAAAAAGCAATGTTTCGGAAATTTAGTTTTTTAAATCGTCTTAAAATTACAAGTCCGAGAATAATTAACATGTAAATTGAAACAAAAAGGAAAGGCCAACTTTTGTGGATATGTGTTAGACCTATATTTTGAATAAAGTTACCTGATAATTCATTGCTTTGAGGAATAAAACCCATTAAAAGTACTAACACTGAATATGTAGAAATAGCTCCGATGGTAAAAGGAACGCTAGAAAGCATTTTTATAAGTTTCGACTTCCATAAAAAGTGTAAAGCTAAAATGTAAATTATAAAAACAGCCAGAATCACAACATTTATAGGCCATCCAGGGATTTTAATTCCGTTTTCGGGAGTAATAAACTCTACAAAAAAACCAATTAAAGCTAGTGCAATAACGATAAGAAAACTTTGTCGGTAGTTTTTATTTGTATCTAATCTCGTTTTCAATTTTTTTCTGCAAAGCTATTCGCAGTTTATTCAAAAAAAAATGTTGAAAAATATATTTCAAAATTAAGATAGCTTACTTTATTTCTTCGTAATATTTTAAAACATACTTTTGAAATCCTGTTTTCTCGAAATGATTTTTTTAAGTGGCTGTTTTTGTGTGTTTTAAGTTTGTCTTTTTTGCATTTGTTTGATTTTGTATTCAAAAAAAGGTCAATTTTGTTTTTTATGTGTGATATATATCACTTTACAATAAATAATTCTTTTGTTTATAATGAGTATTTTTGCGATGAAATAAGTGTTTATAACTGAAAAATAAATTATTGAAAAGGTAAATATTATGAAGAAATTTTTGAAAATATTTCTGATTATTCTGTTGCCGGAGATTATCATTTTTACATTGATATCAGTCTGGGAGCCGGATAAAATAAGTCAACCGTTTGATAATGGGACGATTTGTTTGGGAGAAAAAACTGATATTCCTGTCAGCCATGCAACATTTCCCGAGTTACAACAAGAATTTGATTCTGTTCAGCAAGTAACCAAGGCATGTTTAAAATGTCACAATAATGTGGATGACCAACTTATGCTAAATGAACATTGGACATGGATGAAAGAAGATACTATTCCCGGTAAAGGGAAAGTGAAAATGGGTAAGGAAAATATTATTAATAATTTTTGTGTTGGTGTCGCTACAAATGAAGAGTTGTGTGCAAAATGCCATGCCGGATATGGGTATACTGTAAATACTTTTGACCCAAACAAGACAGAAAATATGGATTGTTTAATGTGTCATGATAAAACCGGAACATATGCAAAAGGAGCTTATGGAAATCCACTTCCTAATTTAGATTTTAATTACATAGCTAAAAATGTAGGAGAACCAGGAAGAAAAAATTGTGGATTTTGCCACTTTTATGGTGGAGGAGGCAATAATTCAAAACATGGAGATTTAGAAGCTGAGTTAGTTGCGTGTTCACGAGATATTGATGTTCACATGGACAAAGACGGCTTAAATATGTCATGTGTTGACTGTCACAAAACAGAGAATCATAATATTCCCGGGAATTTACCGATGGTTTCCTCCTCGCCTGGTAATACAACATCTTGTACAGATTGTCATACCGATTCGCCTCATAAAAGCAAGTTGTTGAATGACCATTATAATCAGGTTTCTTGTCAAACTTGTCACATTCCTAAATATGCAAAAGCAGCACCAACAAAAGTATATTGGGATTGGTCAACTGCCGGAACTGTAGCTGCTGATGGAAGTATTTTGGATTCTATTTACGAAGTTACTCCGGATACAAGTATAAGATATGATTCAAAACACGGAACGACAACATATGCTAAAAATTTAAAACCGGAATATTTGTGGCATAATGGATATACAGATCATCATTTTCTTACAGATACAATAGTTGGAGATACGCTTTATTTGACAAAATTATTTGGGTCATATGAAGATAATATTCACCCTATGGATCCCAAACATCCCTCAAAAATATATCCGTTTAAAATAATGAGAGGAAAACAACCTTATGACCCTGTGAATATGACATTAGTTCAAATAAATACTTTTGGGAAAAAAGGAACTGGTGCATTTTGGGCTGATTTTGATTGGAATAAATCTATTTCAAATGGAATGGAATATTTAGGATTGCCATGGAGCGGAGAATATGATTTTATTTATACAGAATCTCATTGGCCTGTTAGTCATATGGTTTCTCCGGTCGAACAATCTGTTTCTTGCGAAGAATGCCATTCAAATGATGGAATATTACAAAATTTAACCGGATTCTATTTGCCCGGAAGAGATAAGAGTAAAGCTATTGAAATAGCCGGAATTTTATTTATAATTCTATCTATTTTAGGAGTTGCAACTCATGCTACATTAAGAATTATTTCACGAAAAAAATGTAATTAATTATGAAGAAAATTTATATATATAGGAAATTTGAACGTTTTTGGCATTGGACACAAGCTTTTCTGATATTGTTTCTTGCTTTCACAGGTTTTGAAATACATAGTTCGTTTGAATTATTTGGTTATCAAAGAGCAGTTTTTTTGCATAATAATGCAGCCTGGTTTTATTTTATCTTGCTTATTGCTGTTATTTTGTGGATATTTTTTACCGGAGAATGGCGACAATATGTTCCAAAACGAGAACATATTAAACAACAAGTAGAATTTTACATGAAAGGTATTTTCAAAGGAGAAGAACATCCTGTTTGTAAAACAATATCTGATAAATTTAATGATTTACAACGAGCGACATACTTTTTTCTTGAATTTTTTTTAGTGCCGTTGATGGTTTTAACAGGGATGGTTTATATGAAATATAATTATATTCATGACACTTTAAATATTCATTTTGAATTAAGATATCTTGCCTATGTACATACTGCAATTGCATTTTTTCTTGTAGGTTTTGTTATTATTCATATTTATCTTACAACTACCGGTTATAAACCTTTATCTGCCATTAAGGCAATGGTTACAGGTTGGGAAGAGATGTCTAATGAAGAAGCAACCGTAGCTTTGAGAGAATATTTGAATTATTCAATCAATAGAGTTGAAACAAAAATCATAACATCAAGAGGGTTAAAAGATACTGAAACATTTGATTCTGTGTTCGAGAATGTAGCCTGTAATTTAGGTGTTTCAAATTCCGAATTGCAAGATAGACTTCATCGTTCTCAAGTTGGATATTTTAAAATCAATGCAGAAGGTTATTATGTTGAAGTGAATAAAATTTGGAAAGAGCTTTATGGATGTACAGAAATTGATGATCCAATTGGGAAAAACTATATTTTAGATAGAACAGGGGAGGACAAAGATGATCTTGAATACGTTTTTGACCAAGTAATAAACAAAGGAAGAACCCTTTCGGGAATTAAAATTGCCAGAATTTGTAAAGACGGGACAAGGAGATTTCACACTATTTCTGTAAGTCCTGTAAAATTGAGAGGTAAAATTGTAGGAATGGAAGGATATATTATTGATTTTAAAGAAGAAATAGTAGATAATAAAGAATAAAAGTATTTATAGTTGAAATTTAAAAAACCGAGCTTTTTGCTCGGTTTTTTTGTGTTACAGTTCATCTTTAAATTCTCGAATTCTGTAGTTATAAATCTTAAATTCATCGTTGGATTTTACAAAAGTAAGTTCTTCGTAGTGTTTTCCTGACTCTGTTGTACATTCAATTTGTTTTTTTACAACTGTTTTTCCGTCTTTAATATATGGGATTGTGTAATAATCAAAAGTTTCTGTTATTTTGCCATAATATTCTTCTATTTCGTTCATCATAGAAATTAAATCTTCAAATTGATCTTCGGGAAAAGCTTCTTCGTCAAGCAAAATAAAGATATCTTCTTTCTTCCCATTTATAATAGCGTCATAAAATTTATCCATTACAGCGCTTGCTTGTTCATCATATTTAGTAATGTTTTCAATGAATTCTTTATTGGTATTAAAATGTAACCCGGAAATATAAGGAACCCCGCCGGAACCATCTTTTTGAAAGTAATCTATGCGAAGAAAATGCTGATTGTCAGATTTCTCGGTTGAACATTCATAAATTAAATAACTCTCTTTATTTCCGTTTTCAGAAGAAAAACCTGTTGAAACAAACTTGTAATTAGTTAGTTTACCGTAGTCGGTATAGATATTTTCAGATAGTTCTTTTAAATCTTCCGAGAAATTAGAACCTGCCATTTGAGCTATACTTTGCATGTCTTGATTGTTGTATGCTTCAATAAATTCTTCGGCAGATTGCTGAAGACGCGATTGGCAACCTGTTATAAAAGGTAAAACTAAAACAGCTAAAATTCCAAGAATAATTTTTTGTGTTTTCATAAATAGATGTTTTTATTGATTATTGGATTTTTTAAACAAAGCAAAAGTAATTAAAATATTTAGTAAATAATATATTGAAAACCATATCCACGAAATGCCAATTAGCGGAAGTAATAATCCAACGAAGTATATTATTATGAACTTAATTGTTGTTTTAGTTGATTTTTCAAGAGGAAAAGAGGCTGCATTCATTGTTATTGATAAAATAAGAAGTAATGAGGCAGTTAGACCTTTTGTGAAACCATTCCATTTTCCTCCGCTTCCCGGAACATTCCAGTTATTAGAGTCTCCCGAAGAATACTCCGAATTGTTGTCAGAATTATAACTATTTCCTCCGCCGGGGCGAGCTGAAACATTAATTGTTGCTAAAACGACTAGAAATATACAAAAGATTATGAATATTTGTTTCATAATTACATTTTATGAAAAAAAAATGAGCTTTTCTTGATTTTTCTAATTCTCAAAAATACAAAAAAAGATTGACTTAATTAATAAATCAATCTTTAAAATTAGTGTTCTAGTATTTAACCCGAAAAATACATAAATTTTTCTGACGATTAAGTAAAACCAAAGGTTTGGTGTATTTTCAATAGCCCAAATCTGGGTTTTACTAAATCGGGGTTTTCCCACTTATTATTAGATTTGAATAAAATTCATGAATAATGTGGGTTAATTTTTTAATATTTTTTCAAATAACATTTCTTCGTTTTGTTTAATTACAATAAAATAAATTCCTATAGGTTGTTCTGATATGTCAATATTTAATTTATTGCTGTTGATTTTAGAAAAATATATTGTTTTGCCGGTTAAGTTCGTAATTGTTATTTCTTCTATTGAAGAATTTGGGCTTAATATCGAAAATTTTCCACTTGTAGGATTAGGATATATTAAAATTCCGTTATTAGTCAAGTCTTCAATGCTTTCAATAACCTGAAACTCAACTGTTACATTTATGTTTTCTGTTAAGTTATTATAAGTGAATATATTTCCTGTTTCCGATTGTGATTCATCGTTAACTTTCCATTCAAATACTTCATAATTTGCATCTGGTTCAGCAGTGAAAACAACATTTTTACCTTCTTCCTCTTCTTGGCCCGATATAATATCTGTTCCGTCAACCGAAGCTGAAAGTCCACCATTTCCGCCGGTTACTTCAAAATTAACTGTATATAAAGTAATATCAACAACAGTTATTTCAATTTCATTACTTATTATGGAAAAATCATCATAAAAAGATTCACAAATTACGTAAAATGTTCCTTCTGTTTCAAAATTAGGAGTATAAGTTGTTTCGGTTTCAGGGACTAAAAATGAAATATATCCGCTACCAGAAGTCGTTGAAAATTTCCATTCTCTGCTATTTGCAACTGGTGTTTCGTTAACTGTTAATTCGGTTCCATCATTGCTAATAATTATTGACTGATCCTCTTCAGGAGACACGGGATTAGATGTTAAAATAATTTCTAAATCTGTTCCATTATCGCCACCATCATAAATATTTGGATTAGAGCCATAAACTTTTATTCTGTAAGCTGTTCCGGATATTGTTCCGGCAGGAATATTTCCTTCAATTTCGCCATTAGTGTTTGATGCAATATTTCCAATAAATTGTGAATTATCAAAAGAACCATTTTCATCTGATAAAATGGCTGTAAAAATATTGTTGCTTTCAAAAGTCCCTTCAATTGTGTAAGGTATTGTAATATCAGCCGAATAATCGTTAGAAATAATAAAAGGAGAATCATTTACGATTCCTGTTATTATTCCATTTTGATATTCATAAGCCCCCATATCAATTATTTGTCCGACAATTCTTGCATTTCCTTCAAAATCAAAATCGCCCATGTGGAAACCTGTTGTGTCAGGAAATCCGGCATTTAGACAAGGAGAACCGGCTAAAAGATTAAAATCATTATTTGCAAAATCAGCAAACATAGGATCGGTATCGAAAATATTATTTAAACCAATAACACCTGAATTTAAAGTATTTCCAATAAGTGAATTTTGTGTTAAAACGTCGTAATAACAATATATATCATTTCCTTCCGGTGTTCCGCCTGTACCAAGAAAATTATCAGTAATTATCGTATTTGAAAGATGAAGTCCTTCTGTACCAATACAAATACCTCCTCCATCTCCGGAATGATTAGCAGAACCGGTATTATTTTTAACTACAACATTATTAGCCATATAAAGTGGAGTACTTCCATAAGTGTAAATTCCACCACCATAACCAGAGTAATTTAATCCATCTCCAGTATAGTTGTTGAAAATTAAGCTGTTAGATATGTTTGTAGAATCGTTCCTTATGTATATTGCTCCGCCATAGCCACTATTTCCGGCAGAACTTGTTCCAGTGAAATTATCGGCAAAATAACATCTGTTTAGGTTTGCTGAACCAAGGTAAAATTTTATAGCACCACCTTCACCTGTGTTTTTGATGTTACCCATTGTGTTATTTTCGGAAAAAGTACAATGTAAAAGATTTGATTTTGTATTATTAACATACAAAGCTCCTCCATCACCTGTGGTTCCACTAACGTTACTTCCAGTTCCGGCAGTAGCAGTACCGTTTTCAGCAAAAATACAATTATTCAGATTACATAAATCTGCATGAATGAAAAAAGCTCCACCTTCACCACTATTTCCTCCGGTGTAGTTTGTTCCGTTTCCACCACCTCCACTAAAATTATAAAAAAAATCAACATCTTCTAAGTTAAAAGTATCGCACGTGTAAGAATAAATTGCACCACCGACACCGCCGTCTCCTCCGTCATTGATAGCATCTCCACCATTACCGGCAAAATTTGATTCAAAAGTACAATCACTCATTTGCAGATTTACACCTCTAATGTACATAGCACCTCCATTCCCACCATTTCCACCATCATCAAAAGAGCTGGAACCACCGCTGCCTGCTTCGTTATTTACAAAATTAGTTCCTATTATAGTGATATTTGCGCCCCAGGATGCTATTGCGCCTCCGTCTGCACCACTTCCTCCATCATCAATATCGTTAACAAGACCATTTCCTGCATAATTTTCACTAAAAAAACAGTTTTCAACGTATAAGTTGTCAGTACTAATGTAAATAGCACCACCTTCTCCTGCGCTGGTTTTAGTTAATCCATTTCCGGCATGATTCTGCATAAACGCACAGTTTATAATATTCAAATAACCACCTGTACAGTCAAAAAGAATAACTCCACCTTTTGTGTTAGTAGATGAAGAGCCATCATATTGCTTGAAGTTAGTGAATGTCAAATTGAATAAATTAACTGTGTATTGAGTATTAAATTCATCAATTCTAAAACATCTGAATTCATTCGTTCCTGAACGGGTAATTGTAACACCATCACCTCCATCGATTGTTAAATTTTTGTCAATGTCAATTCTGTCGGAAGTTAGTACAACTGTTGTAACTGTTGGCGAAAAAGTTATTATTCCGCCGTCATCAAGGTCTAAGATTGCTTGTCTGAGAGTTCCTGCTCCGGCATCACTGCCATCGGTAACTATTATAGATGCCTGTGAAAAGGCAAATGTGCTTAGCAGGAAAGTTAAAACTAAAAATAAAACAGTTTGTTTCATAATGATATTTTTTTAAAGATTAATATTGTTTCAAATTTGTCCAAATAACTTTCGGGGTTTTGTTCATTCCCTTTTGAGGAATAGCAACAACAACACAACCGGCAGAGCCATCTGTTTTTTTAATGAAAATATAATAAGCATCTGATAATTTGTTGTTTACGTGTATATTGTCGTGTTTTAAATGTGAAAATTCAATTGGATTTAAAATTTCGTCTTTTACTTCAAAATCCTTTTTAGCCATTGTTTTTCTTTGTTCTGATAAAATTCCTTCATGGCTGGCAAAAAAGCCGTCGCAGATTTTTGCATTTTCCAATTTGTTGTAGAACTCTACAATGTGCTTTGATGACTGCAAAATATCAATGTACTGTTGGGTTAATTGTTTTGCCGGTTGAGGCAACAATGAAAGTTCCATGTCTTTTTCTTGTGAAAAACCTGAGTAACTCAGTAAAAAAATGGCTAATAAAATTACAGATAATTTTTTCATGTCTTTATGATTTTAAAAGTTTATATCACAAAGAACGGAGTTAATTTTCTAATTGTTAAATTGGGTGTGTTTAAAATGAGCAATTTGAACAAATCTATTTGCTAATAAGCTTATTTATTGGTTGTTATAGTTGTGGGACTTGAGGTAAAGATTGGTTAATTTTTACGAAATATTTGTGTTATTTTTGAAAAAAGAAGGAGTAACACCTGTAAATTTTTTAAAAGCTGTATTAAAAGTTGCTTTTGAATGAAATCCCACTGATTTTGCAATTCCTTCGATTGTATAGTTTTGAAATTCAGGGTTTAATAGCATTTTTCTTGCTTCTTTTACTCTAAATTCGTTTACAAAATTGTTGAAATTTGTGTTGAAATGTTCATTTATAATTTGGGAAAGATAATTTCTGTTGGTGTGCAGTTCTTTTGCAAAATCGTTGATTGTAAACTGTTCGTTCATGTAATATTTTTCTTCTTCCATTAAAATAATGACATTGTCTATTAACTCTTTTTTTTGTTCTTCATTAAGGTTTGTATCAGAGTATTTGGGGATAATTTTCTCATTATTTTCTTTGTTTTTCTGAATAGCTTTTTCTTTTTCTATGTCAGATTTTGCAAGTTTAATATTTTGTTCAACTAATGCCAGATACGATTTTTGTTTTTGAATATAAAGAATTGCAAAAACAATGGCAGAAAGGAGAATTAAAATTAAAATTGACGTTGTTGTAAAAATTCGTTTTTGTTTATTTTTTATTTCAAGTTGTTGAATAGTAAGCTGTTGTTGAAAAAGTTGAAGTTGAGTTTCTTTTTTTTCAGTTTCGTATTTTGTTTGAATTTCGGTGGTTTGTTTATTGATTTCCAGATTAAAAATGGAATCTTTTGTTTGAAGATATTTTTTGTAAAATTCATTGGCTTTTTGATAATTTTTCATGTCAGAATATACATTTGCCAAAACAAAGTAACTGTCTGAAAGATATTTAATTGGTTTGTCGATAGATTTTATGTCAACAGCTTCAAGTGCAAATTTTAAGGCTTTGTCATTTTGATTGGTAACAGAATACAGCCAGCTTAAATTAGATTTTGTTATAAAAATACCAAGTTTATAGTCTATGTTTTCAAATTTTTGCAGAGCTTCTAAAAACAGCAATTCCGCATCATCATACATTTTTGCATTGTCTAAAAGCACCGCTTTATTTACTAATGACGATGCTATTCCGTTTTGGTTGTCAATTGAAGTATAAATATCAATTGCTTTGTCGTAATATAAAATTGCTTTTGCAGTGTCGCCTTTATTGTTGTAAATCAGCCCTATATTATTGTATGTTGATGCTATATCGTTTTCAGAATTAAGTTTTTCGTACAATTCCAGCGAAAAATTGAAGTTTTTTAATGCCTGATCATAATTTTTTTGCTCCCAGTAAACAATTCCAATATTTAGGTAAGCATTGGCAATACTCAGTTCGTTATCTGTGTTTTCGAGAAAGTCTATAACAGACTGGAAATTTTCGAGTGCTTTTTTGTAGTTTCCAAGTGATTTATTTGCAAGACCTAAGTTGTTGTAAACTTTGGCAATAAGATTTGAGTCATTTGAGGTTTTTAGATATTCCGAAGCCAAATTATAATAAACAAAAGCGGTATCGTAATGACCGTAATAATATTCAGTTACGCCCATGTTAATGTAACATTTTGCGGCACAAATAGAATCTTTAATTTTCGCAAAAAGGGGAGCTGCCAATGTGTAAAATATTTGAGAAGAATCGTATTCGTAGTAATAATCGTAAATTTTTGCTTTTGTGTAGAAAAGATTAGACAATAAATAATAAGATTGTGTTGAAGAAATGATTCTGATGCCATTATTGGCATGTTTTAAGGCAGTTATTTTTTCGATTTTCAAATTGTGTCTAGCTAAAACTAATTCAGTGTATGATTTTAGAAAATTATAGGATCTATAGTGGAAATTTTGCGAAAAAGATTGGTTTCCGACAATAATTATCAAAATGATGATTAGTTTTTTCAAAATGAGTGATATTTTAAACAAAAATAGACAAATTAGGTGTAATATTTAAAAAAAAATATTTTTTTCGCTTATTTCAGATCGGAGTACTTATAGGTGGTTTTTTCAAATAAACGACATTAGTATACTATAAGAAATTGTACGGTTGGTAGAAAAAGTTTTTCAGGAAAATTAAAAATAATTACAGAAACTCAACAATATTTTCGGGGAGTTTTACAAATAGCTCTTTTTTGTCGTGGTCGGCTTCTAAAAATTCGATAGCATTTACAGGTATTAAAGCATCTTTATCATTATTTGTAACAACGAATAACGGGTTTTTTTTGTCATCTACATATTCTGAAATATTTCCGATAAAGCCTAATTTTTGGTCTGTAATTGAGTATCCGATTACAAAATTATCAAAATCAATTAAAATTTCGTCAATGTCATCGACCTGAGATTTGGGAATGAAAATTCTTTTGCCTTTGACTAATGCTGCTTGTACGACATCGTCAATGTTTTTTAGTTTGAGAATCAGAGGGTAAACGTCTAAATTGCATTTTGAAAAGTCAATAAAAAAAGGAACCAAATAATTGTCGATTTCGACAAGTATTGATTCCTCTTTAAGTTGGAATAAATCAACGTGAATTTTTGCAGAAACTTGACCTTTGTTAGCATGAGTTTTTAAAAAAGTTCCAATGTTGAAACAATTTTCATGTTTCATGTTTTTTAAAGCCTCATCAAAAGTCATAAAAATTATTCTTCAGTTTTTTCTTCTGGAGTTTCTTCTACCTTAGCTTCGATTTTTTCTTCAGCTATTTCGGGAATTTCTTCTACTTTGGCTTCAGTTTTTTCTTCAATTACTTCAGGAGTTTCTTCAACTTCTGCTGTAACTTCTTCTTCAACTTCGTCTTTTTTAGCTTCTGCTGCAAGTTTTTCTCTAATTGCTTTTGCCCTTTCTTCGTTTACTTTTTGTTCTTCCTTAATTCTCTCGTTTCTTTGTTCTTTAGTTTCATTAACTAATTTGTCTTTTTTAGCTTGAATTTGAACTTCTTTGTCTTTCAACCATTTGTCAAAACGGTTTTTAGCTTCGGCTTCGTCAAAAGCACCTTTTTTAGCACCTTTCAAAAGGTGATCCATCATCAAAACTCCTTTGTACGAAAGAATCGCACGAGCAGTTTCTGAAGGTTGTGCACCATTTTGAAGCCAATACAAAGCTCTGTCAAAATTAAGGTCAATAGTTGCAGGGTTTGTGTTTGGATTGTAAGTACCTAATTTTTCGATAAACTTGCCATCACGTGGCGCTCTACTATCTGCTGCAACTATTGCAAACACAGAATAGTGAGTTCTTCCTCTTCTTTGTAATCTAATTTTTACAGGCATAATACTTAATTATTTGTTTGAAAAAAAGTTCGGCAAAGATAATTCATTTCTTTCAAAAATCAAATTATCTGAAACTTTATTTGTTTTTATCCGTATATTAAGTTGTGTTGAAATTTTTATATTATTTAATTGTCTGATTATTAGGTTGTTTTGTGCTTTTGTTGCGTTTGAGAAAATATTAGTAGACACAAAAAAACGGTTTTATACCAAAATTCAAATTAAGAATACGTAAAATCACAATACAGCTTTTTTTTACAAATAAAATTTATAATCTTTGCAATACAATTTCGTTTTAAAGGCGAAACTAAAAATTAAAAACAATAAATTAAACTAAAAATTTTTAAACTTAAATTTTAAAATTATGAAAAAATTCAGATTTTTTTTAGGCGCACTTGCAGTGCTAGGTTTTGTTTCTTTATTTACAGCTT
This sequence comes from Bacteroidales bacterium, assembly GCA_016938685.1. Lineage (GTDB taxonomy): Bacteria > Bacteroidota > Bacteroidia > Bacteroidales > JAFGUD01 > JAFGUD01. The sequence continues at coordinate 16,746 of JAFGUD010000347.1, forward strand.
GTAATCCTGAAACTTCAGTAACTCTTAATATTACTCCAGAGGAAGATGTAGTTGCTGCTCCTGGTGATGTAGTTACTTTTTCATTTATTTTGACTCCTGCTACTGATGGAGAACTTGGAGATTTTTCAATTACAGATGCTGACGGAAACGAGCTTTTTGCAGCAACATATTCTGGAAACAGTAGTGAAGAAGATAGTATTCAATACACAGTACCTACTGATGCTGTTGTTGGAACAGACATTGTTCTTACATTTACTGCTCTTGACGGAAAAAGTGGAAATCAAACAACAAGAACTCGTGGTATTAATGTTCAATCAGGAATTCCTGAAATTGTAACTGCTACAAACATTACTTCAGATTACAGCTCAACTACTTTGGCAAACAATATGATGTTTGACCTTACTCCAACTGGTGTTGAATTAGAAGGTGGTGATTATGCTGATGGTGAATTAGCTTTTGTATGGCAAACTACTTATGGATACTCAGTTTGTTCTCCTGATGCTGGTTGGATTGCCGATCTATATAGCTACAATGGAATTACTTATTCTACTTCTGACAAACAAACTACAAAAATAATGAAGTACACAGGTGCTTGGGCTGATTTAACACAAGAAGCTATCAATGCTTTATCAATTACTTCTGAAACAGTAACTGGTGGTGGAAATGGTGTTCAATATTTAACAGCTGGTGATATTATTGTATATGAAACTGAAGACGGAAGAAAAGGTGCTTTACTTGTAAACACTAATTCAAAAATTGAAAAACACATGAATGCAGACCTTATGTTCCAAGCAGAAGGAACAGCTGCAAAATAAATTTATCTAAATATTAGTAAAAACCTCCAAATTTTTTGGAGGTTTTTTTTTATTAATTGAACAATTTATGCGTTTATTTTTGAAAAATGTTTAATATTTACAGAAAATTTTAGCTTTTATTAAATAACATACCTAACTATGAATTTGAAAAAAATAATTGTCTTAATATCTTTTGTTTCTGTGTTCTTTTCATGCAGAAATACAAGTTCAGAGGTTTTATTAACTATTTCTCCTGAGTTTACTTACGCTACACAAGGCGAAACTGTTTCTTTTGTTTACGTTATTATACCCGATTTACTCAGCGACGGGGAATTAGGCGAATTTTATGTTAGAGACTCAATTGGGTCTGAGTATTTTCATGAAATTTATTCCGGTTTGAATAGTGTAACAGATAGTTTTCTTTATACTGTGCCTGATTCTGCAGCTCTTGGAGATACAATTAAGTTTGTTTTTACTGCTGTTGATGGTAATAGTGACTATGTTACTACAAGCTATGCTGTTATTATAGTAGATGAAGGTTATCCTGAAATTGTTGAAGCTAGTAATATTACGTCTGAATTTATTTCTACATCACTGACTACAAAAATGATGTTTGATTTAACTTCTTCGGGTGTAACAATGGAAGACGGTCAATTTATTGATGGAGAATTGGCTTTTATTTGGTATGATACAATCGGTTATTCTATTTGTTCGCCAAATGCAGATTTGATTGCTTTATTATTTAATGAAAATGGAATTACATATTCAACAGAAGATAAGCAAGTTACAAAAATCATGAAATATATTGGAGATTGGAAAGATTTAACTCAGACTAGTATCAATAATCTAAGTATAATTTCAGATACTTTATATAACGGAGATATAGGCGTTCTGGATTTAATAGAAGGGGATATTATTGTTTTTGAAACAACAGATGGACGAAAAGGAGCTTTGTTGGTAAATACAAATTCAAAAGCTGAAAAACTTATGAATTCTGATCTTAAATTTCAAATTGAAGCAGGTAAATAATTATAGTTTTTTTATCTTTGAAAAAAATAAACAGATGAAGCAAATAATATATTCAGTTTTTATTTTCATTGCATTGATTATGGTTTCATGCAATCCGGAAACTATTGTAGATATGACAATTACGCCATCAAATATTCTTGCTAAAAGTGGGGATACCATAGTCTTTAACATTGTAATGACACCTGATATTTCAAATAATGGAATTGTGGGAGAATTGGTAGTTGATGATGGAGAGGGAAATCGAATTTTCACTAAAAATTATTCTTCAAAAGAAATAGTTGAGGATAGTTGTGAATATAATGTGCCTTTAAATCTTGAAAATCAGACTGAAATTGTACTTAGATTTTCTGTGATGGACGAATCGAGTGGTGTTGAAAATGCGAAAACAGCTTCAATAACAATATCTTCCGGTGTTCCTGCAGTTTATCAATATGCTGATATTCAAGGTTATTTTGATAATTCGAGTCTAGAAAGTAACATGATTTTTGATTTGACAGAAACAGCTGCTTTAACAAAATCTGCAAATTTTTCTGATGGTGAATTAGCTTTTGTTTGGAGTGATGCCATGGGACATTCAATTGTTTCTCCAAACGCAACTTGTATCCAGAATATTTTTTTGTTAGGCGGAATTTCTTATTCAGTGATGGATAAACAAGAAACGAAAATAATGACTTATTCGGGTTTATGGACAGATTTAGATGATGAAGCAATAAATAATTTAGTTATTAGCACAGAAACAGTTACTGAAGGTGGAAACGGTGTTTCAGGTTTGACTGAAGGAGATATTTTGGTCTTTGAAACCGAAGACGGGCGAAAAGGAGCCGTTAAAATATCAACATTGATAAAAGACACAAAATATATCGCAGTAGATTTTATTTATCAGGGAACAGTAAAGTAAAATTTAAAGATTCAGTAATTTTGATATTTTTCTCATCAATTGTTTAGAATTTATTGGTTTTGAAATAAAATCGTCAAAAGTAGATTCATCAAGTTCGGTGTTATTGTCGTAAATGTAAGCAGTTTGAGCAATAATAGGTAAATTTGGTCTGATTTTTTTTATTTCTTTAGACGCATCATAGCCATTCATTACGGGAGTTTTAATGTCCATTAGAATCAAATCAATATTATTATTTTCAATACAAAAATTAACAGCTTCTTTGCCGTTTTTAGCATGTAATATTTCGGCTCCAAAATCTAAAAATAATTCGTTTAGGTAGAAAAAATTAATGTCTTCATCTTCAACTATAAGTATTGTAATGTCTTCTAAATCAATTTCTTCCGTGCTTTTGTTTTTCTTTTTGATTTCTACGCTAGATTCGTTTAGCGGTATTTTTACTGAGATTTCTGTTCCTAAACCGACTGTTGAAACAAGTTTTAGTTCTCCTCCAAACATTTCTACATAGGATTTGACAAGAGAAAGACCAATTCCGTTTCCCCCGTAGTTTCTTGTTGCGCCAACTTCTATTTGCCTGAAAGGGTCAAATATTTTTTCCTGCATTTCTTCTGCAATGCCTATTCCTGTGTCTTTTACAATTATTAAAATTGTTTTAGAGTTTTCAATTTTACAATGAAATTCAATTTGTCCTACTTCTGTAAATTTTACAGCATTTTCGAGTAAGTGTCTAATTAGCCTTGAAAATTTTTGTTTATCAGTAATGAAATTTAGGTTGGGTTCAATGTTTTGTGTATTTCGAATAAATTCGAGATTTTTGCTGAATATTTTAGGGGTAATACTTTCAGTTATTTCATTTATTAAGTCCATTAAATTGCAGATACTTTCTGAAAATTGAATAATATTGCTTTGTACTTGTGATATTTCAACGGTGTCGTTTACAATATCAAGTAATCTGTCGCAACTTTCTCTTATTTTTTCAGCAAAGAAATTGTTTTTGTAGTCTTCTTTTGTTGCATTTATCAGCAAGTCCGAAAAACCAAGGATTCCATTCATCGGCGTGCGAAATTCATGTGAAATATTCTGTAAAAAAGCCGTTTTAAGTTTGTCACTTTCTTCTGCCCGCTCTTTAGCCAGTAACAATTCTTTTTTTGCAATTTCTTCGTTGGTAATATCTTTGAAAGTACAATATGTTTTAGAAAAATGTCCGTCATCGGAATATCCAACTGTTCCTTCGAAAGAAACAATTATTACAGAATTGTCTTTTTTTATAAGTTTAAGCTTTGAGTTATTTGTTTTTCCTCTTTTTTTAAACAATGCAAAATTTCTTTCAAATTTATCAACATCATCTTTCTCTACAAAATCACCAAACCATTTTCCTATAACTTCTTCGTGATTGTATCCTAAAATTTTAAGCCAAGCTGGATTTACATCTTCAATAATTCCATCAGAGTTTAAGGATTGATAAGCAAGTGGAGCATTTAAGTATAAAGCTTTGTATTTTTCTTCGCTTTCTTTTATTTTTGCTTCCATTATTTTTCGCTCGGTAACGTCTCTTAAAATAGTCTGAACGTATTTAATGCCCTCTATTGTTACACCATTTAAAGATATTTCGGCGTTAAAAATCGTGCCGTCTTTTTTTAAATGATTCCAGGAAAACTGCTGATTTTCACCTTCAAGTGCTTTTTTTATGTATAGTTCTGCTTTTGTTTTTGATTTTTCTCCATCGGGTTGATATTCCGGCGAAAGTTCCCATGGCGTTTTTAGCAGGAATTCTTCTTTTGAGTTGTATCCAAAAAGTAATATAGAGGATTGATTACAGGAAACAAATTTATTATCTCTTATGATTAAAATAGAGTCTTTTGCTGTGTCAAAAAGGGTGTGGTATCTTTCTTCGCTTTCTCTGAGTGCTATTTCAGTTTTTTTCTTTGTTGTAATATCCTGAATTGTGCCAAACATTTCAATCGTATTACCTTCTTTATCAAATTTTAAATCACCAAGCCCATGAACCCACTTTTCATTTCCTTTTAAATCTATAATTTTATATTCTTTATCAAATTTGTTTTTTTGTCGAACAACATAGTCCTGAAAATATGTTATCATTTCATCTTTAAAATCAGGATGTAGAACATTAATCCATATTTCAATATCTTTAACGTTCTTTTCTGTAATTTCAAAAATATTATCTAATTCTTTAGAACAATTCCAGAAACCGGTTCTAATATCTAAAATGTAGTGACCTAATTTAGCTATTTTTTGAGCTTCTTCTAATCTGGCTTCATTTTTTTGACAGGCTAATTCAGATAGCTTTTTTTCTGTAACATCATCATAAACAGCAACAATATCACCCGATGGGAGTTTATAAACAATATTTTCACGCCAAAACTCTCTGCCTGAAGAATCTTTGTATAGCGAAGTCGGGAAAAATTGAGTTTTACCGGTTTCCCAAACTTCTTGAAAGACTTTAAAAAGTCCAAAATCTTCAACTCCGGGAAAAATTTCAGTTACTGTTTTTCCAATTACATCTTTTCTGTTGCATTTTTCAATTTTCTCAGCTGAGGCATTAATGTTTTTGAAAATAAAATTAGTTCCGTTATCAATGGCTTCATAAATAGCTACACAATTTGGCATGTTTTCAAAGAGCTCTCTCATGTTTTGCTCTTTTTCTCTAATAATCGCCTGTTTTTCTTTTAATTCTTCTATAGTTGATGAATATTCTTCATTTAAGGCAAAATATTCTTCGTTTTTTGATTTTATTTCAAGTTCCTGATTTTTTGCATCTGATATGTCTCTTAGAATATTTACAAACTTTATGATATCTCCGCTATTATCAAGAATTGGTGTGGATTTTATAGAAAAATACTTGTTATGAATTTCTTCGTTTCGTTCAGTTGTTGCTTCGTTTTTTGATTTAAAACTCGTGCACAAAGGACAATTTTGTACTGCCGAATCAAGATTATGAAACACATTATAACATGTTTTACCAATTACTTCCTTTTCTTTTTTGCCTAAAAATTTCAGTCCGGCTCTGTTTATTTCTTCAATTTGAAAATTTCTATCAATAATAATTAAAATATCATCAATTGAATTAATGACTTTATAGTGAAAATCAAGTTGTTCAGTTAGTTCTTTTATTTTATGTTCTATTTCGTTATATGTTGGTTTATTTATATTCATTAAGCATTAAATTTTTGGAAAATATGTTTAATTTGCATTAACAGTTCAAATTTAACAAAAAACTTAAATAATGATAACTCTTTTTGATGAAATAACTTAATTTTGAAAAAGTTTATTTATAAGTTTTAGTTATTAAGCTAGAAATCAAGTTGATTATTTAGTGATTTTTTTTTAAAAAAAGCATAAATTGAAATAATGGAAAAAAAAGTATTAATTATTAATGGGCATCCAAATAAGGATAGTTTAGGAAATGAAATTGCTCAAAAATACAAGAATGGAGCAGAAAAATCGGGAATTGAAGTTAGTTTAATCAATATTATAGACTTGGATTTTAATCCTATTCTTAAATATGGTTATAAAAAAGACATGGAATTTGAACCTGATTTGGAAAAAGTACAGAAACTAATCAAAGAATCAAATCATTTGGTTCTTATTTATCCCAATTGGTGGGGAACATATCCTGCTTTGTTAAAAGGTTTTATTGAAAGAGTGTTTTTACCTGATTTTGCTTTTTCTTATCAAAAAGATTCTCCTATGCCTATTCAACTCTTAAAAGAAAAATCGGCACGTATTTTTGTAACAATGGATACTCCAAAATGGTATTACAATTTGATTTATCGAAAACCAGGTCATAATTCGATGAAAAAATCAATTTTAAATTTTTGTGGAATAAAACCGGTAAAAATTACTACTTTTACACCTGTTAGAAAGTCAACTGATGAAACCAGAAAGAAGTGGCTTGAAAAAGTTTTTAAACTTGGAAAAATGATGAAATAACTATTTTTCTTTAATTAACATGAAAAACACAACTTATGAAAAAAATATTTTTGTTAGCATTAATTTTTTCCCCACTTCTTATTGTTGCTCAGCAATTTGAAATTAATGTTTTTCAGGATGGAAAACGGATAGAAAAAAATATTTCGAATGAAATTATTCTTCAAAATAAGCCATTTGATTTAGTTTTTACTTTTTACACAAATACAAATTTGTTGGTTAACGCTTCTTTTGAGGATAAAACTTATATTGATGCTTTAAACAATGTAGAATTGAGTAAATTAAGTGGATTTGCTGAAACAGGAATTGCAGAAGGACAGAAAAATAAAGATTATGAAGTTTTTATTTCAAATTCGGCTCCAAATGCTTGGTTTTATGAGGATGAAGATTATCACCGATTTAATAAAGTTGAAATAAAAGAAGGTAAAATTATTGCTACTCGTTTAATCAAACAGTTTAATAATATTGAAAATAATATTGTTAGTAAAGTTGAAGATTTTGAAGGTGAAATATATTTTGTGGTGGTTTTTTATGAATTTGACCAAACAAATTTTGAACGGATAGAATATCAAAGAGAAACTCTGAAATTAATTGTCAAAAAAAATTATAATACTATGAAATCTCCATTTTTAGGTTTAAGAACGGTTGCCTATTTTGTTCCTGATTTAGAAAAAGCAAAACATTGGTACTCAAAAGTTTTTGAGACAGAACCTTATTTTGATGAACCATATTATGTGGGTTTTAATATTGGCGGATATGAGTTGGGTTTGCAACCAACCAATGAAAAAAATGCTAATAAATCAACAGGAGTAATAACATATTGGGGCGTTGAAAATATTAACGTCGTTTATGAAAATCTGCTTGCAAATGGCGCCATAGAAGTTGAAAAACCTAAAAATGTTGGTGGTGAGCTTATGGTTGCTTCCGTAAAAGATCCTTGGGGCAATATTATCGGAATAATTTATAATCCTGAATTTAAGGTTGAATAAGTCATTTTGCTTTGAATAATTGAAAATTCACAATAGAATAAATACTTTTGTTTGAAAATTTACAAACAAAATAAATAATCAAATTGCTTTAAATCAATAACATATAAAAATATTATGGCTGACTACAAAATTATCTTTTCAATGGAAGGTGTTACAAAAACCTTTCCGCCCAGTAAAACAGTATTGAAAAATATATGGCTTTCGTTTTATTACGGAGCAAAAATTGGTGTTCTCGGACTAAATGGCGCCGGAAAATCAAGCTTATTAAAAATAATCGCCGGAATTGATGAAAATTTTGAAGGAAAAGTAACTTTTGACCGTGAATATAAAATAGGTTATTTGGAACAAGAACCAATTCTTGACGAATCAAAAACAGTTAAGGAAATTGTGCAAGAAGGTGTTCAGCACATTGTTGATGTTGTAAAAGCTTACGAAGAAATTTCAATGAAATTAGGAGAGCCAATGGACGACGATACAATGATGAAAGTTATCGAAGAACAGGGCGAATTGCTCGAACAAATGGAGCAACTTGATGCTTGGAATCTTGATAATACTCTTGAACAAGCAATGGATTCACTTCGTCTTCCTCCAGATGATGCAAAAGTTTCTGTTTTATCCGGTGGTGAACGTAGACGAGTTGCTTTGTGCAGATTGCTTTTAAGTAAACCTGATATTTTATTATTAGATGAGCCAACAAACCACCTTGATGCTGAAAGTGTTCATTGGTTGGAACAATATCTTAAAAATTTTCCGGGAACTGTTATTGCTGTTACTCATGATAGATATTTCCTGGATAATGTTGCAGGTTGGATTTTGGAACTTGATAGGGGAGAAGGAATTCCTTGGAAAGGAAATTACAGCTCTTGGTTAGAACAAAAATCTAATCGTTTGGCAAATGAAGAAAAAGCAGAATCAAAACGCCAAAAAACTCTTCAACGTGAGTTGGAGTGGGTAAGGATGAGTCCCAAAGCCCGACAAGCAAAAGGGAAAGCCCGTTTGAAAGTTTATGAAACACTTACAACTGCCGATATTAAAGAAAAAGAAGCCACATTGGAACTTTTTATTCCACCGGGTGAAAGATTGGGAGATTCCGTTATTGATATTAAGAATATTACAAAATCTTATGATAAAAAGGTTTTAATTGATGGTTTAAGTTTTACTGTTCCTCCAAATGCAATTGTTGGTATTATTGGTCCAAACGGTGTTGGAAAAACAACTCTTTTTAGAATGATTATGGGAGAAGAAAAACCCGATTCAGGCGAAATTAATGTTGGTAGCACAGTTCAATTTGCTTACGTTGACCAAACACATCAGGAATTAGATCCCGAAAAAACAATTTATGAAGTAGTTAGCAAAGGTGCTGATTTTATTAAAATTGGAAATACCGAAGTTAACGCTCGTGCATATCTTGGAAAATTTAATTTCAAAGGAGGAGACCAACAAAAGAAAGTAGGTGTTTTGTCGGGTGGTGAAAGAAATCGTTTGCATTTAGCTATGACTCTCAAAGAAGGAGCAAATGTTATTTTGTTAGATGAGCCGACAAACGATATCGATGTAAACACATTACGTGCATTGGAAGAAGCACTCGAAAATTTTGCCGGAACTATTCTTCTTGTTTCCCACGATAGATGGTTTATAGACAGATTAGCTACTCATATTTTGTCTTATGAAGATGAAGGAAATGTTGTGTTTTTTGAAGGGAATTTTTCTGATTATGAAGCAAAAAAGAAAGCAGAATTTGGAGATGTTTCACCCAAAAGACCAAGATTCAAAAGTTTGTTGTAGATGCCGGAAAATAATAAATTTGAACAAGAAATACAGTTTCTGAACAAAGAAGCTTGGAAGATAAGGTTTAACGACACCAAAAAATCCAGAAAAATTGCTCAAAAAGCTTATGATTTAGCTGTTTTGCATAATTATGAGTTAGGAGTAAATGAAAGTCTTTTGTGTATTTCGGTCGCTCGTTTTATGCTTGCTGAAAATGACGAATATATTTTATTGGATTTGATTGCAGTTTCTGAATATTTTGAAAAACACACAAAAGACAGAAATTACATTTATTCTCTAAAATATACGGCAGAAGTTTACGAAAAATACGGTGATTTGGAAAATGCTGTAAAATACTGCGAAAAAGCTGTACATGCTGCCGAAGAGTTTGGTTGTCAGGAAGCATTAGCTGACAGTTACAGCCTTTTTGGAGACATTTATGTTCGCATGGATGATTTTAAAACAGCTTTAAATTATCTGCAAAAAGCTCTTGAAATTCGCAAAATTCTTGAAAATGGATACGCTATTGCGTCGTCTTATAATCTGATTGCCAGAACTTATCGTGTTAGCGGAAGTTATGCTGATGCCTTTAGATATTATGAAAAAGCTCTTAATTATCGTGAGGATATTGATGATTTTGAAGGTTTAATTTGGACTCATATTGGTTTGGCAAGTACTTATGCCGAAGTGAAAAAATTTGAATCGGCAGAGAAACATTTTTTTAAAAGCCTGAAAATTAACGAAAAATTTGAAGATAAACGTTGTCAATTGTATTGTAATCATGGACTTGGTAAAATTAAAACTCAATCCGAAAATTACAAAGAGGGTTTGATTTATCTTCAAAAAGCATTGAAAATAGCGGAAGAAACAAACAGTAAGTTGTATCTTTTTGAAATACATCTTTCTTTATCAAATCTTTACGAAAAATTAAACGACGATAAAAAGGCGTTGAATCATTATAAATTATTTCATGAAAATAAAGAAGATGTTTTAAACAATGAATTACAAAACAGACTCAAAAATCAACTTGTAAATTTTGAAATAGAAAAGACCAAAAAAGAAGCAGAAATTTATCATCTCAAAAATGTTGAGTTAAAAGAAGTTAATGAACAATTGTCTGAAAAAAACACACAAATTACAGATAGTATTCGTTATGCTCAGAAAATTCAATTTGCTTTAATTCATCCCATAAATTATTTAAAAAACGACTTAAAGGATTATTTTATACTTTTTATGCCCAGAGATATTGTATCGGGAGATTTTTATTGGCTCAACAAAATAGATAATAAAATTTTCGTTATTGCGGCAGACTGCACAGGTCATGGAGTTCCGGGAGCATTTATGAGCATTTTAGGAATTTCGTTTTTGAATGAAATAATAAACATAAACAATATTTACGAAAGCGATTTAATTCTGAACGAATTGCGAAAAAACGTGAAAGTCGCTCTGCGTCAAGATGATACAAATTCTTTTGATGGAATGGATATATCGCTTTGTGTCATAGATATTGAGAAAAAAACACTTCAATACTCCGGTGCTTTTAGTCCACTTATTTTGGTACGGAACAATGAATTGCAAATATATAAAGGGGACAGAATGCCTATTGGCAGATATATTGCTGATGATAAGCTTTTCACAAAACAAGAAATTAAACTCAAAGAAAACGATAAATTCTACATTTTTTCAGATGGCTATACTGATCAGTTTGGCGGAGAAAATTATGAAAAATTCAAATTGGCAAGATTCCGGGATTTGATATTAAAGGTTCAAAATCAGACTTTTATAGAGCAAAAACAAACTTTTCGGAATGTTTTCAAAGATTGGAAAGGCGATGGAATGCAATTTGATGATGTTATTGTTGTTGGTTTTCAGCCCAAATAGTTAGTTCCTAAACCACCATCTTACACCAAATCTTAGGTAGAATTTTGATGTTAGATAATTTTCAACTGTGCTATATTCTTGTGGTATTATAATACTATTATCAAAATCATATCTTAAAGCTGTTGCATTGTCAAAACGTAGAATTATTATTGCTGTTTTTACTTTTGCTGTAAAAAATAAATTAACGAAAGGATAAGTTCCTGTTAATCTGCCATTTTTGAGATAAAATACTCCTGTTGAAGCCTTATATGAATACATGTAAAAAGCCGAAGTATAAGTTAAATTAACTCCAATATTAATATTTGCCGCTTTTTTAAAAACCGGAAAATTTGCATAGAGAGAACCAGCGCCTATATATTCCGGAATGTTTACTTTTTGAGGCTGATTAGATTTTTGCCAATAAAAGTTTAAATCAGACACAAAAGGACCAAAATAGAATGTCTTTTTTGCCCATAAAGTTGTTATCGTAAGCTTTTCACTAAGTTGTTGAGGTTGTGCAACAGAATCAAAATAAATATAATTATTATATTGTCTGAAATCTCCTCCTATTTCAAAGTGATATTTATTTAAGTTTATTTTACCTGTTAGTGAGAAATTATTTATTTTTTCAAAAGAGTTAATCCAGTAATCATAGTTTCCGTTGTAATGTTCGTAAAAATATCCCGGTCGTTGTTTTTCTATAGTTTCTTCAAATGAAAAAACTATACTACTATCAGCTTGTCCTAGTTTAATAAATTGTTGACTGTTTAGTTTGTAATCTCCTGATTTCCTTTCTGTTAAATGATATTCTGCAATTGTGTTAGAGAAGAAAAAAGTAGAAAGCTTTAGTTTTGATACGGATAGCTTTAAAACATTGTCTGTATGAAATTCTCCTTTTAAATCGTATAAAAATCCTCGAAAGTAATAAAATCGTTGAAGTTTATTAGTAAAAGACAAATCCAGTACAGCTAAATTGTTTAAAAATTGTGCATCTATGGTGTTTTCATAAGATATAATCCCCACGCTATCATAAGTTTCTTTTGATGAAAGCATAGGAGTTCCTAAGTCATTGTTTAAAGAGTTTTCGAAGAAAGTTTTGGAGAGTTTTTTATAATTAAAGATGTGTCTAAATTTGAATTTGTCAGATAAACTGTATTTTTGATTAAGGTACAATCCTCTGTATATTAAAACGTTGTTTGCATTGTCCAAAATATAAGACGGGGCTTCGTAATTATATACCGGAGTATCAATCACTCCTCCATTTTCAAGTTTTTTTATTTTATTCGAAAATATTCCGGCGTAAATGTCATATTTTTTATAAGTTTTATGATACCATAAATTCAAATTATTGATTGATGAATTTTGATTGTCGCTGGATAAGTCTTTTGCTGTGAGCATTTCATATTTTAAGCCAAAATTATTTTCACCGAAAGTTTGAGTGTGAATAAAACTAAGTGTTTGTTGTTCAATGATTTTCGATGCACCAATATATTTAAAATCTGTATAAGGATTGTTGGTTTTATAGTAGTTTAATTCTTCGGGTTTTAATAAAAAATCAATATAAGGGTCAAGAAACATAAAATCTTCAAAGTTAGATCTTTGTGCAAAAATTATTGGAAGTGAAGGTGTTCCTATTTGTCCTAAATTTATTATTGGTAAAAGAGATTTTCCGGGAGTCTCAAATATTTCAATATGCCTTTGTGAAGTGTCAATTCCAAAAGTATCAATAGAATTATAATCATTAAAATGGTAAATCTCCACAATCAATTTTAAAGAGTCAGGAGTAGGAATTGATTGAGAAAATAGATTAAAAGAGCAAAAAAGTAATATTATTAGGAATAATTTTTTCATTTAAAATTGAAAATAAATAAAAGGTTGAACATCTTGATTTTGAAGTTGAATAACTAATTGTATCAATATTGTAAAGATAACAATTTTTAGAATAAAAGGTGTTTTAACAAATCGTTCGGATATTTTATCGAGCCAACTCAGCGGAACTGCATGCATTGAAAAACCAATCAAAACAAGTATTATCCATAACATTCTGGCATCCCAAAAATGAACTGCAAAAGTGATGTCAAAATCTGTGAAAACTTGTTTAATCATCATCCATGAAACAACAAAAGCATCAATTCTAACATTTTGAACCATTTCTGTTGTTACTCCATTTTCTGTAACCGAAACAACTTCTTGTCGATTTATGTCAGTTGCTCTAAAAAATATCCATAAAAATATTACAAAATGAAAAGTAATGAACCAAGAAACGAATTTTTTCGGAAAAATATCAGGTATTTTTTCCATAGCCTTTTTTGTCGATTTATGAATGGCTAAACCTATTCCGTGCATTGCCCCCCAAAAAACAAATTTCCAATTTGCACCATGCCAAAGTCCTCCTAATAGCATGGTTATCATGTTGTTAGCATAAGTTCTGAAGTTGCCCTTCCTATTTCCACCAAGAGGAATGTAAAGATAATCTCTGAGCCAGGTTGATAATGAAATATGCCATCTTCGCCAAAAATCTGTTATGCTTTTGGCTTGATATGGTAACATAAAGTTAACTCCAAGATCAAAACCCATAATTCTACCAAAACCTATTGCCATATCAGAATAACCTGAAAAATCAAGATAAATCTGAAGAGTGTAACCATAAATAGCCATCAAATTTTCAAATCCGTTGTATGTATCCGGGGCAGCAAAAATCAAATCGTTGTATTGTGCTATGTAATCAGCAATTACGGCTTTTTTGAACAGCCCGAGCATAACTAACCATAATCCGGTGTAGACTGCTTTTTTGTCAACTTGTGGAGTCTTTTCGAGTTGTGGTAAAAAATGATGTGCTTTAACAATTGGGCCGGCAACTAACTGTGGAAAAAATGAGAGGAAAAAGGCATAATCCAACATGTTTTTTGTTGGTTTTAATTTACCCCAGTACACATCGAGCACATAACTAACAGATTGAAAAGTGTAAAATGAAATACCAACCGGCAAGAAAATATCTAAAGGTTGAAAATTGTTTCCGGAAATAAGCTCCCAGTTAAAAAGTAGAAAATTGGTATATTTAAAGTAGCCCAATAAGCCCAAACTAGGAATTACACCCATAATCATCCAAAATGTTCGCCAATGTTTTTTTGAAGATTTACTCAGAAACCAGGCAAACGAAAAATCGGTAATGGAAGTTAAAACCAGAAGTAAAAAATATATTCCGCTTGATTTATAGTAAAAAAACAAGCTAAAAAGAATAATATATATGGAAATCATCAACCGTTTTTTGTAAACGATTGTGTAAATCATTATAAAAACACTGAAGAATAGTAAAAAAGCACCGCTGTTAAATAACATTGGGCGGTCCGGATTGTAAAGAAAAATATCTCCTAAATTTTTTAAAAACTCCATATTATTAAGTGCTTGCGCCTTATCTTTAAAAAAATTAATAATCGCAAATTTATTAATTATATGTTTATAAACAAGGAACTTATTTGTCTTATTTTATTAGTCAAAATCAAGTCACTCAAGAAAAAGATAGATGACTAAATA
>JAFGUD010000348.1 GCA_016938685.1 Bacteroidales bacterium
AGGTCTGACTTGTCAGACCGCTGAAACCCCCGCCTGCCATATACAAATTGTTATGCTTAGTGCTTTAATCATTTTTTCAATATTGGTAAAATAGCTTTTAATATTTTCTCAAATCCACCTAAGGATAATTCTTCTTCAGAACTGCCTTTTTCCTCGGCAAAGTCAACATGATTCCCAAAATATTTCTCGACTAAATTTGATTTAATCTCTTGTTTCTTTTCTTCCGGCAACATTTCAATAAATGGTGTCAGCGATGCAAGTTCCAATTCAAGTTTTCGATTAACTATCTCAAGTTTTCTATGTTTGCTAGATTCTCTCGCTGCGTATGTTGCTGGATAAGACAAAGCTGCTGCTGCAATTACTCTTATCAATGATTTTATCCAATCATAATTTGCAGAACTTACATCCCAAATTGTATAAATAAGAAGTGCTGATAAAATAGTCATAAATGCAATTGCCAAGATTCGCCATAAATTAGCTGTTTTTTTATGTTGATTTGCGATATTTTGATAATTTCCTGTTACACCAACATTTCCAATCACATTTACTAGTTTCTTAGCTTCTTCGAGTTTGCTTGCAATATTTTTTAAAATAGTAGTTGATTCTGTTTCAATTGTATTTTTCTGTTTATCGATTTCCTTTCTAAATGTTTCTCGGTCTTGACTTATTTCATTTTTGTACTTTTCTCTGTCTGTTGTTATTTCAGTTCGAAAATTTTTTCGTTCATTTTCAAAGCTTTGGTTGGCAACAGATTTAATATTTTCATAATCTGTTTTATAAGTGGTTGTTAAAGTGTTGATTTCGTTTGTCTTTGTAGCAAGTAATTCAGTAATCTTATCTATCTCATTTTGTTTTGTTACAAGATTTGCTTGAACCTTTTTTAAGTCTTCTTTTAAAGAATTGTTCTCTTTTTCTATTTCTTTAAGTTTTGATGAAACTAAGTTCTCAAAGTTTGAGATACTCTTTGAAAAGTTAAAGTCATTCTTTGACAACGGAATAGGAAGATTTCTTACACGCGTAATTGCAGTATTGAAATTTGCTTCGGCGTTATTTAAATGCCCAATATTTTGGTTGCCAAGAAAAGCATTAATTTGAGAAAACGCATTTTCCAATTCTTGTGAAATGGTATTTAGTTCTCCAACTGGTACAAGTACTGGAATGGTAAGTTTTATTCTGTCTAGAATATATTTACATGCAGAGTCGAAGAAATTAAGTTTACCGATTTCTATTTTTACTCTGGTTTCTTCCTCTGATAATTTCGAAATTAGTTGGTCTAATTTCTCAAAAATTTGATGGTTTTCAAATTCGGATGAAGTCATATCTTGGTTTTTTTAGCATTAAGCATAACG
>JAFGUD010000349.1 GCA_016938685.1 Bacteroidales bacterium
AAATCAGGAATGAAATAAACAGAAAAACACCATTTAAAAGCAATACAAAACCTAAATGTTTGATTATTATTTCTTTTTTCATTACTTTATAGTGTTATTATTTGTAACCAATCGTTGCAATAAATCACTAATTGCTTGTTCTAATTTCTTAATTTCATCATTTGATGTGATATTGCTTCGCAATTTGTTGTCGCCGTCTCTGTAATTATTAACGGCATCAGCTAATTCGGATATTGGATTTACAAAATACCGTGTAATAAAAAAGTTTAAAATTAAAGAAAAAACCAAAGCGGCAATTATTGAGACTATTCCGGGCATTATGGCTCGTTTTGATTTTTCTTTCAATTCTGATGCTTCGCTGTACATATTTGATTGGTTTAATGTCATCAGTTCATTTACTGTAAGCTTTGTGTCGGCAAATTTTTGGTGAATATCATCTCTATACCACGAAATGTTGCCCTGTTTATCGGTATCAACTATCGGACGTTCCCAGCTTAATTTGTAGGTTTGATATGTTGTTTCTATTTTTTTGATATATTCTTCTTCGTTGTTTTCTGTTAAATTATTTTTTGCAGTTTCAAATGCCGACATAAATAGAATGTCTGCCGATTTTAATATTTCTCGGCCTTCTTCCCACTTTCCTAAAATCAGTAATAATATTCCACTGTCTTCGCGTTCTAATGCTTCAATCATCGTTTTTGATGCTTCGATGGATTTATAATTGTCTTCTATTAAACCGTGCACCGGATTGCTCAACCGCCTGAACTCTACGATTGAAATTGTTCCAGCTACTGCAAGCATTGCAATAAGTAGCATAAAACTTGCGAAAATTTTGAGTTTTAATGTCTTTTTCATTTCTTCTTTTGTTTACTAATTAAAATACCGTTTGTTATATATGAAATTCCTTGTTGTCCGTGCGTTGAAATCATTACACATTGAAAAATAGGTTTTAAATCAATTTATTTTGCCGACTAAATTATTATGAAATTTGCACCAGTTCCTCTTGTTATATTTTTTTCTTCTATCACACAATCAATTGTTTCCAAAGGTTTAAGGCTTATATTGTTGTTCAGATATTTCCACATAAGTTCACCTGTTGTATTGTGTTAAAATTCAGGAAAAAGGGGCCAGCGATATTCACTAAAAGTATGCCAGCAAAAATAAAAAAAAATAGTTATCCATAGAATAATTTTTAGTTCTAAAACTGTCTCCCTCAATTTTAACAATTTCAGCATGATGCACAATTCTCTCAGCCCAACGCAGAGTGTCTTTCCACGAGTATGTTGGACAAAACCGATGTTTGCACGAGTGAAATGTTTTGGAAATCTCGCCACAGTCTTGACATACGTAGTAGTTTACACCTAAGGCTTCTGTCCGGCATACTCTAATTGCATTAACGGCTTTGTATTGTTCGGTTTCTATTGGTTTAGTAGGATGTTTATACCGAAATGCTTTAAAAAATCCGATTTCATTTTCTTAAAATCGGTTTTAAAGTCAATCGGCATAACAACTTGTAAAAAATAA
>JAFGUD010000350.1 GCA_016938685.1 Bacteroidales bacterium
CAGGGTTTTGACTTTTATTGAGAAATATATTTAAAATAAGGCTATTATGCTGAAATTGTTTTTCAAATGCATAATTCGGGTTAAATTTATGCCGGTTTTTCGAGAGTAATCGACCAATATCCAAATTTGTTGGTAGCAAAAGCATCAAATCTGCCGGAACCTTCAACTCCTGCAAATTCGTAAAAAGAAGTCCTTAAAAATTTAGGAACTTTATTGTCAATTGCATTAGCTCTTTGTTCAGAATCAAGTCTTAGCGCTTGAACAACATTTGGAAGAATGTTTTTAATTTCAATTACTTTGAAACCAGTTTTTTCTAAATCAACCAAAAAAGCATCGTAATCTGCAGGTTTTATCATGTCAGCAAGTAGAAATTTTCCGCCCGGTTTAAGAACTCTTTTAACTTCACTGAAAAATTTAGGGATGTTTCCGTAGCAACGAGCAGATTCAACATTTACAACAGCATGAAATTTTTCATTTTCAAAAGGTAGTTTTTCAGCTTCACCTTGAACAAATCTGAGACCTTCTGCTTTATGAAAAGAATTACAGAATTTAACAGTTCTGGCATTAATGTCCATTGCAGTGTAAGAATTTGGTTTAAAATAACGGGCAAGAAAAGAAGCTCCGCCTCCTCTGCCACTTCCAACTTCCAGTACGTCAGTATTCGAAAAATCATGATGTCTGGCAGTATGAGCATATAATTGAATGCTATATTTGAATTTTGCGTCTTTTTTATTTAATTCAAAATGGCTAAATTCAGAATCTTCACCGGCATAACCATAATTAAGGAATGTTTCTTCGGGACTTTTTCTATCAAACTTAATCATTAAGTTGTGCCAAATTCGCCATAATGGTTTTCGAATATTACGTGGTAACTCCACATATTTTTCTACAATTTTTTTCATATAATAAATTTTATTTGTTATTTGTTGAGGAGATTTTTGTGGATATATTATTATTTATTTGTTTTTCAGTCTTTTCTAATAGAGCAAATTTTTCCACAATTATTACTTAGTCTAAGATAATATAAGTCTGTTTATCGTATGCAAAAATAATCTTGAATTATTACAATCCAAAATTATATATATATATGTGTGAGTAAAATTCAAAAAAAAATCAGAGTATAGCTGTGAAACATGCTTTACTCTGATGTTTTGAGGGATTCTATAAAAATTTTATTTTTTGTTTATTTTAAGAATTACCGTTTTTTGAAAGTTATTTTGAGAATCTTTAATGGTCAATTTACTTTCGCTTCCTTTTTTTCCTTTTGGAGTTATAATTAACCAATCGTAAATTTCCAAATTATCGTCAATTTTTTTGAAAGTAAAATTATCGTTGTTTAAAATAGGTTTTTCATATTTTGCTTGTGGGCTTGTTCCTCCTACCGAAAATAAATATATTTTTTGAGATTTTCCTTGTGTAAAATATATTGTGTCTGATTTATAAATCTTTTCTGATTGTTTAAAATCATTATTTGCCGTTACACAAATTCCTTGTTTTACGGAATAGAATGGTTCGCTGTCGAAATCGTCAATAATTTTATTATTGTAGTGATACATTTTATCTCCAAGTCGGTTCATGTATTTAAAAACAACAAACTTAGGTTCAATTCTTATTTCGTAGTAATTAAAATTTTTCCCTCTTTTGGGAGACATATATTCTAAATAATAATGAGAATTAGCATATTCAACCAAATCTCTTTGAATTTCTTCAAAAGAACTCCCAAGTTTATCATAACTATTTGCTTTATAGTATTTTCCTTTGCCAAATACGTCTTTTGTTGTGCTAATTTGTTGAATTTTTTTCAAATCTAATTCGAGACTTTGAACTACAATAGGGTAAATATCATAACCTGTCGATTTTTGTTTTTCCAAAACCTGATCAATTGTGATAATATTTGCTCTATCCGCTCCATCAGTAAAAACTATAATCTGATATGATGTCATTATTTCTTTGTCAACTGTCGCTTCTTTCTTTTCAAGATGTTCAAGTGCATTTAAAATGGCTCCGTACAAATTAGTTGTATTGTTGCCCAACTCTTCGATTGAATTTATGGCATTGATAAGAGTTCGGGTGTCTTTTGTGAAATCAGTAATTAGATTCAAATCTTCTTCGCCTGAAAAAACAGCTATTGCATAATTCTGATTATTTCTTTTCATGTTCACCAGTTTTATTGCTGCTTCTCTTAATTTCGGCAAATTTTCGCCAATACTTAAACTATTGTCAAGAAGCAAAACAGTATAAATTTGAAAAGACTGAGGATTTGTTTGTACATTTAACTGAGATTCTGTCTCTATAAATTCTCCATTTTCTTTTCTGGAAAAATTTTCTTCGGTGAGCCAAGCGGCAGGTTGAGCCGGCATAAAAAACAAAACTCGCCTGATTGGAGTTTTCTTTTCAACTCTGAATTTAGCTCTAATAACACTTGAAGGAACTTCTTCACGACTTTTTTCAATAACGATGTATTTAGTTGTGCAAGCCGGCAATAACATCAATGCAGAAACGGCAACTAACAATAAAATTCTTATTTCTTTTTTCATTTTTTCAATATTTTTTTTTAACATTCACAAGATAAACTTTTTAAGCACAATTATTTTTAAAGAATAATCATGAATTTCAATCTTAAAATTTTTGTCATGAACTTTTTTTAGGGTTTAATTAATTAAATAAAATCAAAAATGCTTGATAAATCTGCATTATGACAGATAATAGCATTTAATTGTTGCTTTCAAATCTAAATAAATAGAACGAAAGCAAAAAAAACAAATTTATTCTTTCAAAAGAGTTCTTTACAGAGCATTATTAATTTTTTCGAGGTGACAGAATAATAATTCTCCGTTTTTTTCATTTCTAAGGTGCAGACCGTTCCCTTCGCACCACTTATAAGCTTCGCATTCAGCACATTTACCTGTTTTTGTCCATTTTCGGTTTCGCATAACTTGAAATTTATTATTCCAAACTTCTACAAAATTATCGTTATAAATATTACCTTGAATATAATTATCTCTCAAACTGGGACAAGCAGAAATTGAACCATCGACTAATACAGACCCCACAGAAATTCCGGCTTGACAAAAGAAAAATTCATCGCGAACTTCGGCTTCATAATTCCCCAGAAATCCCTCGCAACCATACGAAACAACTATTTTTCCTTCCTCTCTTGTTTCTTTTATGAAATCAAATAGTTCTTTAAATTCAATATCTGACAAAAATAGCAAAGGATTATCTACAGCTCTGCCAATAGGAAAAACTGTAAAAATCCGCCATTGTTTTACACCTGTTTCTATCAATAGATTTTTAATCTGATTTAATTCCTTAAAACTACGCTGATTAGCACAGGTTACAACATCAAATTCAAGGTTTTCAAGTTTTGCTGCATTTTTTATTGCTTCTAAAACTTTGGGATAAGCATTTTTTGTTCCTCTGAACCAAGTATGTATTTCTTCTAACCCGTCAAGACTAATGGTAAGTGCTCTTAATCCGGCATTAAGCAACGAATCTAGTCTGTTTTTGGTTAATAAAAATCCATTAGAAACAATTCCCCATGGAAAACCACGATTGTAAAGTTCCTTTCCTACAATTTCAATATCTTTTCTAACAAGTGGTTCTCCGCCGGTAAGAACAATCATTGTTTTGTTAGGATTAACTGTCGGTTTTATTTCATCAATTACTCTTATAAAATCTGCAACCGGCATATCATTTACGGAACTATCTTTGGTACAGTCACTTCCGCAATGAACACAGTTCATATTACACCGAAGTGTACACTCCCAAAATAAGTATTTTAATTCGTGAATTTCAGCAAGATTATGTCTATACTTTCTAAAGAGGTTAAGAGCGATTATTTTTTTTAAATCAATTTTATTTTTCTTCTTCATCAAGCTTTATTGAAATAGATTCTTCTGTATAACCTTCGTACCATTTTCCATCTCCGTCTTTAAAATCATCTCCGGAGAAATGGACATCTTGTTCTTTATTCTGATAATCTCCATTCAACGAACTATCGACATCATTAAAATAAACCGTAACATCATGTTCTTGCGGAAAATCTTTAAAAGATAGTGTAAAATTACCATTTTCATCAGTTTGTGTGGTATCATAGTTCATAACAACCTGAATATTTTTGATGGGTTGTTCAGTATTTGCAGATTTTACATCGCCTTTTAAAATAAAATCGGCAGAAGGAGAACCGTATTCCATTTTAGGGAAACAACCGGCAGTAAAGCCCAGAATACCTATAAAAGCAAGTAAACTTTTGTTTATTTTTCCTAAAAATATTCTTTTGAAATTTTTCATCTGTTTAAATTTTGAATAATGAATATCGAATAATGAATATCGAATAATGAAGTGAAAATTTAATCATTTCCTTGTGTGCAGATAATTATTTTCACATGTTCATTTCATTATTGATAAATTTTAACAAATTTAAAAAAAATTATTTGTTTTTATTAAGTTTTTTGACAAGATCAAAATACTCTTATTTATTCTACAATGAATTTTTTCAATACACATTCAGATTGGCTATTAGTAAATTTTATAAAATACAATCCTGGTTGAAAATTATTTTTTTCTATGTTGATATTTGTTTGATATTCAGGATATTCTAAGGTTTTGATGATTTGACCATAAGAATTAATAATCTCAATTTTTTTAGTATCTTGTTGAATAATTGTTAAATATTCAGAACAAGGATTTGGATAGATTATAAAATCATTAGAATTATTTTTTAATGAAACCAAAGTAGAAACATTTACATACCATTCTTTGGTTGTATTTAAGTCCGAAGAAGTAACTTCTATAATAACAATGCCTTGTGAAAAATCGACAACTGTTGTATCGCTTATTATTTGAACACTTTCAATTTCTGCCGTTGCTCCCAATGACAATTGGAAAGAAGGAATTATACTGCTTAAATCGACTTCGCTTTCAACTTCGATATAAATTGTATCATTGCTAAAAACAGCAGAAGAAGTTTGTTCCTCAAAGGAAAAAGAGTAAATCTCGGCTTCTGAATTTAGTTTTGGATATGCAATATTCATTATAACGCCTTCAATAGTAGTAAGACCGTAAGGTATTTCTTCAGGGATAAGATACCAACTGTTGTAAGTGCCACCCCAACCAAAGTTAACATGAAAATAATTATCTGTATTGTAACCATCAACAACAACATTATGCCCCATTGTAACAGGAGGTCCATCAACAACAGCCAAATGTGCAGGTCTTCCGTCTTTCATGTTTTGTGCAAGAATTGAATATAATTCTGTATTTGAATCGTCGGCCAGAATACAATCATCAAAACCAAATTTCTGATAGGCATCATAGGCCTGATTTACACCAAAAGTACCCGAACCGGAAGAGGTAAAAACCTGAGTTGCAGCTACACCACATGCAAAACTTAAAGCAGCTTTTTCATCGTTTGTTAAAAGTTCATTATTCTCAAACTTAGCTTCAATTTCTGCAAAATATATATTTATTTCCGGAAAGCTCAAAAAGTCGTGTGTTTCATAATCATCATCGATATTATATTGTCTTCCTGAGTAATTATGATAATAATCGTCTGCATCTGTGAAAGTTGTTCCGTTTAAATTTTGATAATAATTCAAAATCATTCCCATTGCCGTAGCCGGACACCCAACTATACTTCTAGCAGATGTTACTGGATCAATCGGACAATGGGCATTATATGGAGAATTTTGAGTCCAATTTGTTTCTAACCAACCGCCTGTTGAAGTTGTTCCTTGTGGAGGCCATTGAATAAAAGTTTTGTTATTAGGTGATTTTAAGTCGTCGTAAAGGTAAAATTGCCATTCAGTTTTACGTTTGTTTTTTGATTCGGTGCTTATTAAATCTATATTTAACAATTGCGTTGAAATGTCTGAAATAAGTAAATTGTAAAGCGGATTTATTGATTCATCATTTGTAAATAAATAATTATCAGTTAAAGAGTAAGCTAAAATAGGATACAATTCATCATCCCCAGAAACAATAATAAATCCTTGTGGTTTAAGATTTACAACATAATAAAATATCGTTTTGGCATCATTAACTTCTTGAACAAAATAAATTTGATGAGTTTTATTTTCAAGATAAATGAGTTTGTTTTCTGCTATTTTTTTGGCTTGATTTGTAGTAATAGGGCTGGAAATTGCAAAATTAAAACACAGCATTAAAAATATCAGCACTGCGAAAAGTGTTTTTTGTTTCATTATTTTTAAGGTATTTATTGATTAATGATTATTGAACAATAAATAATAAAATTGATGAAAAGTTGCACTTAAAAAAAATATTTTTGACGAATAAGTAGCTGAAACATGCTACTTTATGAATTTGTTTTTAGTCTTTTTTTAATTTAAAAACAACTATTTCGGGGCGGCAGAAGAATCTTACAGGAGGAGTTATTGTTCCAATGCCTGACGTAATGTAGAGATTATTGTTACCAATTTCTTTTAATCCGTATCTGTATTTTTGACCGTATTTTGAAGGAATAATTGGTGCCCATAGTCCAAAAAAAGTAACTTGTCCTCCATGAGTGTGACCGGAAACAACTAAATCGACAAGATTAGTGTTCATTTCTTCTACATAATCGGGGCTATGAGAAATAAGAATGCAAAAATCTTCTTGTTTAACATCAGAAATTGTGCTGTCAATAATTTGTTTTCCTTCCCATAAATCATCAACACCTCCGATTTTAATACTGTCTTTGCCGATTTTTAACCAAAAAGAATTATTATTGCAAACATTAAAACTTGCTTGATTCATCATTTGTAGGGTAAGATTGGCATCTTCCCAATGATCGTGATTTCCCAAAACTGCAAAAACGCCATGTTTAGACTGAAATTTGCTTAATTCCTCAAAAACAGGCACAATATATTTAGCATCACGATGAACATAATCGCCACCAAGAAGAATAATATCCGGTTCGAGTTTATTGATTCTTTTTACAAGCTTTGCTACCCTTTCTATTGATAGATAAGGACCATGATGAATATCCGAAATAAAAACAATTTTAAAATCATCAAAATTTTCAGGAATATCTGCGGATTGAATCGTAACAATTTTAGTCTTTATCCATCTTGGCTCTATGAAAGCATAGGCAACCAAAATAATGGCTGATAATGTCAGAACAGTAATTATTTTAAGGAATTTGTACACTTGTTAAATTAATACAAAACAATTGCTATTTGAATGAAAATCAATTTTGGTTGACAACTGACTTTATAAGTTAATGTGTGTTTATATCAGTAAAAAAAGGCTTCTTAATTATTATTTAGTTAAATAATTTAAGAAGCCTAAGGGGTGTCTTTTAAATTTTTGTGTAATGAACTTCAGTTGTTACACCAAGTTCTGTGTCTGTTGTCCAGAATTCTTTATTTTCTAATTTTAAAATTTCTGTTTCAGTCCAGTCAGACCAAGAACCAAGAAAATTAGATCTTGTTCTTAAAGCTTCTTTTTCTTCTGAAAATTCCCACTCAATATCAATAGATATTCCTAATTGAGAATACTGACCTGTACCATCTTTTTCAAAAGTCATAGTTCCGGCAAAATCAGACAAATCAATTAACTGAGTACCATTGACGATAACATCAGAAACTTCCCACTCGCCAGTAATTCTGGCTTTTTTAGTTAATAAACTTATTGCTGGTCCTTCTTCATATTTAGAACAAGAACTAAAAGCAATTACAACACCAATAACAGCTAATAAAGCTACTTTAAATGTTTTCATTTTAAAAATGATTAATAATTCCCTACTCTTTTTTTTAGGTTTTCGGAATCCCTATTTCGCTTATTTTTCAAAATATTTTTTTAGTAAATAATCAAGCATTAATTTAATGTCAAAATCACTAATAGCCAATTTTTCAAGAATATGTTTATTTTCTATAAAATCTTTCTTAAAATCTTTAAAATTTTTATACTCGCTAATTGCTGTTATATAATAACTTATTGCTTCTGTTTTATCATTTTTAATCCAAAAAAGATTCCCTAAGTTTAAGAAATCAAATTTTGTAGGTTCAATTTCAATTGTTTTAAGTAAATATTTTTCAGACTGATCATATTTATCCAACATCATCGAACAAAGCGCAATTGAACGCATAACTTTGGGATTATCAGGTTCAAAAAAGTCCAATTTAAAATATGTTTTTAAAGCCTCATCATAATTTTCCAATGCGATGTAACAACGACCAATAAACATTAATGTAGCCAAATCATCGGGATCTTCTTTTTCTGCTTTTTGGTAATATTCAAGTGCTTCGGAATAATTATTCTGTTTAATCAAAGCAAAACCGATTTTTTTAAATAACCATTTTTTATTATGGTCAAAAAGTTCAGATTTTTTGTAATTATCAAGTGCTTTATTGAAATTTTGCAGTTTTTGATATGAAAAGGCTGCTTTTTCATAAATATCAGCTTCGTTTACACCAAGTTCTACTACTTTTTCAAAGAGAATAGTAGCTTGATTGAAAAATTTTTGAGAGAATGACAATTCAGCACAACTTCTTATTATGTTTTTATAACTCGGAATAGTTTTGAAAATATCTGATCTATGAATGCCAATATCTAATTTGAAAATATTCGGATACCCTTTAAAACTATTATTAAAGTTGTAAAATCTGTATAAATCCTGAATATACCTTGTAATAACATTTTTATTAAAATCAAACTTAACCGGAGAATCTTCTTCACTTAAAAATTCCTGTGTTCCGTCTATTTCTGAAATCAGCATTTTGACAGCTGCTTCTCTCATAGCGGGAGCAATGTCGGGTATATGTAAGCAAAAAGAGAATTTATCGGAATTGCAAAAGTAACTTGCTTTTTCAAAAGCGCTCAAAAATTCATCTAAGGTAGCATCGTCAAGTTTATCTTTTAAATGCAATAAAACATCACTATTATCAGCAGAAAATGGAGTAAACCAATTAGATGCTTTACGGAAAAATTCAAAATTTTTAAGATTTCCTAGAGTTGCACTAAAAATATCAGATCCATCAAATTGACGCATCGTAAATTTTTCCATTTTCTCAAAAAACTCGGGATTTTTGTCAAAATAATTTTCCCATCCCGGATTTTCATCATCCATCATTTTTTCAGACGAAAAATCTTCAAAATCAAGGTTTTCAATAAAATTATTCTGCATGTTTTTCATCTGAGGCAGAATATCTTTTTCAAATTCTTTTATAATATTTTCTGTTTCTTTTGACCTGATAAGCTGCAAAAACACATATTCAAAATTCTTTGAATTATCCTCAACAATTTCGGTTTCTTTTAACTTGAAAGCAATTTCGGGATATATTTTCGCAATATTTTCGTGAACAAGCAACGTAAGAATAATTCCAACTAGAGCTCTAATACTAAATTCGCCCTGTTGCTTGAGATAAATATCGAATAAAACTGACAGTTTTTGAAAGTCAAAATATCTGATAAGACTCATTGTTATTGCACTGGTAATAACAGACTTAATATCTTCTGAAATATTTTCATTATCTATAAAATCATTAACAGAATTCTGAAAATCATTGTCTGCTTTGTTTGTCAACCAAATTCGCATAAAAATATCTTCAAGTTTACTAGAATCAACATCTAATTTTCTAAGAAGTGGTAAATAATCAATTTTTTGATGGTACCTAGCGTATATATTTCTAAAATCAGTTTGTTGAAAAGCGTTGTAATATTCGACCAAAGAACTTGTTTGTGCAACCAATTGTTTTTGAATCTGAGAATAAACATTTTCACGTTGATTATCAGGAGTATCTTTGGCAAAATATTCAATCATAAAATTGAACATTTCTTTGGTTGAATTAAAATCATCTCTATAAGGAGAATCAGGAAAAGTATAATAGAAATTTTCTAATTTCATAATTCCGTCAAAAACAGCACCTTCCAGCAAAGTTTCTTGACAAGCTCTAAGTTGTTTTATTGTGTCTAATCTTGGGTCCATTTTATTTTAAAAGTTGTTATATTTCTATTTTCAGTTAACGAAGATAAATATTTTTTAACAAATCCGAAAAAGAGTTCATTTTTTAAGTTTTTCTAAGACTGTTTTTTTTATAAAATAATTAACCCGGATTATTCACAAATAATCCTGTCGATTAAGAATATCTAGCAAATTTGGAGTTTTTCAAACATCCAAATTTGAGTTATTCTAAATCGGGGTTAACCCACATATTATTGGATTTGAATAATATTCATGAATAATGTGGGTTAAACTTCTACTACTTCTTTTTCATCAGCATAAAGTAAAAATCCTTTGTAAATTTTGTCTTTTTCGATGTCTTTTAAAAGTTGAATATATCTGTTAATCTGGCGTTTGTGTTCAGGGCGTTTGTGACCGAATTTGTAGTCAATAACAATTACTTCTTTATCATTAGTAATAACTCTATCGGGAATTTTTGTATCGCCGTATTTAGTAAGAATTTCTTTTTCTGAAAAAACATTCCATTCATCGCTAAACCACGATTTAATCTGCTCATTTTCAAAAAGTTCTTTAATGTCAACTTCAATTTTTTCTGCGTCTTTTTCTGTAATTTTTCCGGCTTCTTTCATTGAATTTAATGCTGTTTCAATATCATTTGTAGTATTGATTAGGGAAAACAATTCGTGCATCAAAAGTCCTTGTTTTATAGCTATTTGTCTGTCAGAAACCATTTCCGCAATTAAATCTTCGCTGTGTGTTACAATTGCAATATTTTCTGTCCAATCGTTTGTGGGATAGTTATTTATGTTGAAAATTAAAGATTTTCTATCGTCTTTTTCTTCCTTTTTTACATCAAGTTGATTTCCAAATTCAAACGTCATTTCTTCCTTTACAAAATAATCTTCTAATTTTATTAGATTTTCAGGCAATGAATTTTCGGTAAATTTTGCATTTTGTTGAATAGCCATAAAAACATGTTCGCCAATAGTTCCACCATTTATTTTTTTAGGAAGTGGTACAAATCCATATAGCTGATCTTTTGCCCTTGTAAAAGCAACATAAAGCATATTTATTGCGTCCATGTAAGAATACATTTTTTCACTGATATAATCATCGGCAAAATCAGTCTTTATTAAATCCTTTGTTGTGTTTATAGGCAAAAAAGGAAAATCATTGAACTTTGATTTTTCTGTACTTCCCCAGATAACTGAATAATGAGTAGGTTCTAATTTCCAGTCAATCAAAGGCATAATTACAATTTTGAACGCAAGTCCTTTTGATTTGTGCAAAGTCATTATTTGCATCGCATCTTTTATTTCAGATAATTGAACCGAAAATTTATGTTGATTTTCGTCCCAGTATTCTACAAATGATTTTAAATCACTACCATTATTTTGAATAAACCCGTTTATCAGTTCTTCAAACGATCGAATAAAAGGTAATTCATTTTTAAATGAAGTTAACTTGAAAATTGAAATAATTTTTTCAGCAAGTTCAAATAATGATAAGTGTTTGAGTGTTGCAATATTGTTTATAAAATCAAACGGTAGAAAATCAATAGCTTGGTTAATGTTTTCCAATTTGAAAAAATCATGAGAATCTATTGGAATATCCAATAATCTATTAAAATCTGCAATAGTTTCAAAAAGATGTATTAAAACCGTTTCGTTCAAAATAATTTTAAACACATTTACAAGAGTTCTAACAGCCATTGAGTTAGACAATAGAAGCGATTCTGCCGAAACAACATTAAATTGTTTTTTTACATCAAGCGAAGCCGATAAATCTAACATTAATTTCATAAAATCATTTGCTTCCGAATTTCGTCTTACCAAAATAGCAATATCACCCGGAGAATGTGTTTCCAAAAGGCTTAAAACCAAAGACTTCAATTTTTCATTTATGTCTTCGTCAAGATCTTCTTGTTTTACCATAAATTCAAAATGAACATAACCATTTTCATCAAGATTTTTCTTTGCAACTTCTTGATATGTGTCTTTATATGCATTTGGAATAAGATTAGACAATTCATCGGGTAATTGAACACCATCTAAATCATTTTTTACCTTTTCTTGCATCAAAATAGGAATCCTTGAAAATAATGCATTGTTAAATTCCACAATTTCTTTTCTACTTCGCCAATTTGTATCAAGTGAAATTTCGTTAATAAAACCTGCTCCAATTTCATTTTTCACGCCGGAATAAAGTAATTTCCAATCTCCGTTTCGCCAACGATAAATTGATTGTTTAACATCGCCAACAATAAGGTTGTAATTATTCGTTGCCAAGGTATTTGCAATTAACGGTTTAAAGTTATGCCACTGAAAAGACGAAGTATCCTGAAATTCATCAATCATTATGTGCGAATATCTGTTGCCAATTTTTTCGTAAATAAAGGGAGCATCGTTATCACCTATTATTTTTTTGAGCAACAAAGTCAAATCGATAATAAGCATTAGATTGTTTTCATCTCTGTATGCCGGCATTTCATTTTTGAGGCTGTTGATTACCCCAAAAGTATATAGGTTTGTTTTAATTTTTTGAGCAGTATAATAATCTCTTCCATATTTTTCATCAAAATTAAAAATTTCCAAAATAATTTCTCTTAAATTATCAAGAGTGCTTGTCCATTGGCTTTTTACTGAATCTTTAGTAGTTTTATTCCAAAAATCATTTTCTTCAATTGCAGTTGCTAGTGTTTTGCTAATTTCTAAATTTAATCCGATATTATTTTTAAAGAAAAAATCTCTAAGAAACTTAATTTTTTGAACACTTACATTTTCAATTCCCGAAGTTTTAACAATACTTAATCCTTTATCAACAAGCAATTTAACGCCTTTTTCATATATTGCAATTGATTTGTTTAATTTAGAAGTAAATTCGGTTAATTTTAAATTAAACTCTTCCTGAGAATTTACATTTTCGTCAAAAACGCCATAAAATTTTTCATTAAAAAGTTGTTTTGAAAAATCAATAATATTTTGTCTGAAATTCCATCTTTTGCCTTCACTAATTCTTTCGTAGGCGTAATTTGTAAGCCATTTTTGCAGGTTTTTATTATCATTCAAATTTGAAAGCACAATATCCGTAAGGTCAGTAGAAACTTTATCATTATCTAATTCAATTTTGTAGGAAGCTGGAATTTTCAACTCAAAAGCAAACGAACGAATAACTTTTTGGACAAAACTATCAATTGTACTAATGTTAAAAAATGTATAATTGTGTAAAATTTTTTTTAGTATGATATTTGCGTTAGTTCTTAAAATATTTTCATTGGTGGTAAATTTATTTTTCAAATCGTTCAAAAAAGCAGAATCTTTTGGATTTTGAGCAATAATTGAAAGTTCGTCAATAATACGTTCTTTCATTTCTCCGGCAGCTTTATTAGTAAAAGTTACTGCAAGAATATTTCTGTAATTTAATTGATTTTCAAAAACCAGAAATAAATAATCTCTTGTTAAAGTATGTGTTTTCCCGGAACCGGCAGAAGCTTTATATATATTTATCATATGTGAAAATTATTTTTTTTAGTAATTCTCAAAAGTAGTAAATTCGTCAAAATAATTTGTTTTATATTAAAATAATTTTTAAATTGTGCAAAAATATTATACCCATAACCTCAAAACTTTATAAAATATGAAAGAAAGTATACTCGTCCCAACGGACTTTTCGGAAGTGTGTAATAATGCTATGAATCACGCTTGCGACTTAGCAAAAGACTTAAATTTAAAAGTCATAGCTCTTCACGTTGTAACAAAAGAGACAAAAACATATCTTGATGATCAAAAATTGAGTAACGAAGCTCTTGAAAAAAGATTGTCTGATTATGTTAACGGAAAAAAAGCTGAGTTTGAAGTAGATACCGATTATGTACTTAGAGAAGGAAGCATTTTCGATGAAATATCAAACATCAGTAAAGAAATGAAATCTGCTTTTGTTGTATTAGGAACACACGGCAAAGTTGGATTCCAACGATTAACCGGAAGCTATGCGCTTAAAGTAATTAACAACACCGAAATACCAACTGTTGTTGTTCAGAAAAAGCCACAAGAAGGCTCATACAAAAATATTGTATTTCCAATTTCCGCATTTGCAGAAGATCGTCAAAAACTTAACGTAGCAATGGCTATTGCAAAAGCTTTTGGAGCAACAATTCATCTATTTCCAAAATTTGAAACCGACAAATTTGCCAGAAAAAAAATCTTGGGGATAGTAAAACAAGTACTTCAAATATTTGAAGAAAACGGAATAGATTATTGCAAAACTTTACCAGACGAAAGTGCCGGAAACTACTCTAAACAAGTTGTTGACTACGCTGTTGTTCACGATGCAGATTTGATAATGATCGTTACCGGTTCTAACACAACTTTACCAATGTTTGATTCTGCTGATGAACAAATAATTTTCAATTCATCACAAATACCTGCAATGTGCATTAACCCTGCACGTGTAAAAAGAGTGAGCTTTGGAGGAAGTAGTTGGAGTGGATTCTAAACTTTTTCTTACTCTATAATAAAAACCCGCAAATCTGCGGGTTTTTATTATTATTTCTCATTTTTTTTACATATCAATCAAACCACCTTCTGAATTAAAAATTTCACTTGTAGAAAAGAAAAATTTACTCTCGCGAATTGCATTTTCGTCACTATCAGATCCATGAACACAATTTGCCTGAATCGAAACACCAAATGTTTTTCTGATACTTCCTTCTTCTGCTTCGTCAGGATTTGTGGCGCCTATAAATTTTCTGTAATCAATAACTGCATTTTCTTTTTGTAAAACAGCAGCTACAACAGGTCCGGAAGTCATAAAATCAACTAATTCATCATAAAATGGTCTGTCTTTATGAACAGCATAAAATTCTCTTGCTTCTGTTTTACTCATTCTTTTCATCTTCAAGGCAGCAATTCTAAAACCACCATCTTTGTTTACCATCATCAAAATTTGACCAACATTACCATGCTCAACAGCAGTTGGTTTAATCATTGTAAAAGTATAATTTCCCATTTCGTTTATTTTTTATTTTTTGCAAAAATAATAATTTATATTGAATTTAAAAGATAATTGACTTTAGTCATTTAATACCGATTGCACATTGAAATGAGTCCAAACTTCGCAAAAACTAGTTTGAACTAAATCAATGTAGCATCGGCATTTACCAATATAATTTATAAAATAGTTTTGGACTATTTTATAAAAACATTTGGTATAAAAACTCGACTAAGTTAAATTTAGCCACTTATTTTCAAACAAGAAATATTTTTTGTTTTTTTGCCGTTTAATTTTGAACAATGGAAATATTCGATATTGATATAATAGATGCTTTTAGAGATACTCTAAAACAAGCAAAAAAAATCACAATAATTGGTCACAAAAATGTTGATGCCGACTCGTTAGGATCTTCATTAGCTCTGGCTAATTTTTTTAAGAAAAAAAGTGTGATCACAAAAATTATAATTCCTGATGAAATACCTCAGTACTTTGATTGGTTGGATTATAAAAACAGAGTAATTATTTATGAAAAAGAGCCTTGGGAAGCTGTTAATATAATATCAGAAAGCGATGTTATCTTTTTACTTGATTTCAGCGATTTAAGAAGGATAGATGATTTAGCTGATTCGGTGGAAGTTTCAAGTGCTCTAAAAATAAATATTGATCATCACAGAGACCATAAAAATATAGCAGATTTTTGTTTTGTCGACCACAATAGAAGTTCTGCGGCGGAATTGGTTTTTGAGTTTATGAAAATTATTGACGCTAAAAACATAGATAAAGAAATTGCAGAATATATCTACATGGGCATGACAAGTGATACAGGCAACTTTGCTTATGATTCAGCCGATAGCAGAACATTTGGAGTTGCATCTGAATTACTAGAATACAAAATTGATAAGTCAAAAATAATCAACGGATTATACAATAATCATTCTGCCGACAGAATGAGATTACTTGGTCATCTTTTGGACAAAAAAATGTATTTTATTCCGGATAAAAATTTCGCATTTATGGTTCTTTCTCTTGAAGATCAGGAAAAATACAATTATAAACCTGGCGACCATGAAAATTTTGTTAATTTCCCTTTGTCTATTGCTGATGTGAAATTTTCAGTTCTATTATTTGAACAAAAAGATACCGTAAAAATTTCTTTACGTTCTATTGGAAACATTGATGTAAACAAAATTTCCTCAAAATATTTTAACGGAGGTGGACATAAAAATGCATCAGGCGGAAGAATGTACTCTTCTTTGCAAAACGCAATCGAATTTTTTCAAAATAATATTGACGAAATATTAGTACTTGGGAAGCAATAAAAAACAAGAAAATAATGTTTCTCGTTAAAGCTTAAATCAAAAAAAATGAAATTTTCTAAAATAATTCTGCCTATTTTAATTGCTTTAATTTTATTTTCGTGTCAAAACGAAGAAAAAAAAGAAAAAAAAGATTGGTCTAAAATAAATAATCAATTGATAGACGTTAATAAATACCTAGTGCAAGAAGATGTTGAGAGAATAGAAAGTTACATTAAGAGAAACGAATGGAATATGACCCAAACAGAAACAGGTTTGTGGTATGAAATTTACGAAAACGGCAACGGAAAACAAGCAGAAGAAAACGATATTGCAACTATGAATTACAGTGTTGAATTACTTGACGGAACTGTTTGTTATTCTTCTGATTCTCTGGGAACAATGACATTTAAGATAGGAAAAGGTAATGTTGAGAGTGGAATACAAGAAGGAATTCTTCTTTTGAAAGTTGGAGATAAAGCACGATTTATTATTCCTCCATACTTAGCACACGGACTGCTTGGTGATGATAATAAAATTCCGGTTCGCTCTATTATTGTCTATAATGTTGAATTATTAAGCCTGGATTAATAAATTTGACGAATAGAATCAATTTTCATGAGGTTTTTTGTAAATTTGGGAAAATCAAAAAATCATTAGCGCATGAAAAAAATAGTTTTATTACTTTTTGTACTTGTAAGTTTTTCAGCATTTTCACAAAGTTATCTCTCCAATGCCCGTGTAAAAAATGCCTACAATGAAAAAAAAGACTTTTTAAAAGAAATTCTTGCAGAAAAAGGCATTAATTCATTTAATATCAATATCTTAATAATTGGACTAAAAGCCGAAAAAGAGCTACAAGTATGGGTAAAACACAAAGATTCTACCATCTACGAATATCTAATCACTTATGACTTTTGTCG
The DNA here is from genome assembly GCA_016938685.1 of Bacteroidales bacterium. Classification (GTDB taxonomy): domain Bacteria; phylum Bacteroidota; class Bacteroidia; order Bacteroidales; family JAFGUD01; genus JAFGUD01. The sequence goes on from JAFGUD010000350.1 coordinate 17,115, forward strand.
TTTAAGCGGCGATTTAGGTCTCAAAAGAGTATCAGCTGATGGTCAGGTACCCGAAGGCTTTTATTACATTAATTGTTTTAATCCGTACAGTAGTTTTATTGTTTCATTGGGAGTGAACTATCCAAACAAATCGGACTTAATTTTGGGTGACAAAGATAATCCCGGTAGCGACATATACATTCATGGAGGCTGTGCAACTATCGGTTGTATTCCAATAACAGACGACAAAATTAAAGAACTATACATTTTAGCGGTAATGGCAAAAGAAGTGGGGCAGTCTAAAATTCCAATATATTTATTTCCGACAGCACTCTCAGATGAGAATTTCAAAAAATTGTCTTCAAATTCAAGATATTTAAAAAACATTAAATTTTGGCAAAATCTGAAACAAGGATACGATATATTCGTAAATAATAAAAAGGAATTGAAGTTCTCAATAAATTCTGAAGGTGAATATGTATTCTCAAATGTTAATTAACATTTGAAATTTGTATAATTAGAGTTTAATCAGTTAACTTTGTAAGGAATTTTTGATTGAGGTTAATTTAATTAACAAAAAAAGGGAAAACCTAAAAACCATATAAAGATGAAAAAATTACTACTACTTTCGCTAATTGCATTGATGTTTGCATCGTGTAAAACGGTATATGTTTATCAATATGATGATGTATATCAATCTAAAAAACCTGTTGTTTACAAAAAAGTTGACGAAAACAATGTTCAGGTTGTAAATGACACTATTGTTGTTTCAGACGAAAATGGCGACAATTACATAAATGCTGATAACAATGATTATGATTATTATGACGATTATATTGTTATTGGAGATTCTTATGCTTCAAGAATGAGCCATTTCAACAACGTTTTTGTTGTTTACGATTACGATCCTTATTATTACGATTATTACTACTATTCAAGTTATTGGAACTACCGACCATATTACTCATATTGGTACAGACCATATTATCATTCTTACTGGTACACCCCTTACTATTACTCTTCATGGTATTATCCTTACTATGGTCACAGCTACTGGAGCGGTTATAATAACGGTTATTGGAATGGTTACTGGGACGGATATTACGACAGTGGATATAATGGATATAACGACAATAATTACTATACCAATTCAAGTTACGGACATCGTTCAAGAGTTGTTGCAAATGGAAATACAAGAAATAATTCCTACAATCCTAATGCCTCACGTTCTGATAATTTAAAATCAACAAATTATTCGAGAAATCAGGGTAATGGAAACACATCAACAAATTATTCAAGATCTAATACCAACACAAACTCTAATATTTCGAGAAATAATACACAAAATAATGTAAATGTTACTAGAAGCAATGCTTATGCTTCAAGTAATAATACTTCAAATAGAACAGAATCTTATTCTTCTCCAAACAGAAGTGATAATAATTCTTATTCAAATACTAATTCTAATTATTCTCGATCAAATACGAATAACAACACTTATTCAAACACCAATACAAACTCTAATTACAGCCGTTCTAATACAAATTCTAACACAAACAATAATAGTTCCTGGAATTCCAGAAATAATAACAGTAGTAGCAGTTCTAACAACAGTTTTAACTCAAGTAGCTCTCGCAGCAACAACAGTTATAATTCAAGTAGTTCTCGCAGCAACGGTAGCAACTCAAGTAGTTCAAGAAGCAATTCTTCCAGCTCAAACTCAAGTTCTCGCGGAGGTGGAGGACACAGATAAAAAACATAACTTTATAACAAATGCCACCGTAAAAAAGCGGTGGCTTTTTAATAACAATCAAAACTTACAATCATGAAAAAAATAGGAATAGCGTTTTTTTTAATATTTCTGGGATTTATAGGCTTCTCGCAAAACGAAGTTGATGCTTTCAGATTTTCAGAAGCATTTTACGGCGGAACTGCAAGAAGTATGTCAATGGGAGGTGCATTTGGTGCTCTGGGAGCCGATTTGTCTACTGCATCTACAAATCCTGCCGGAATAGGAGTATATAAAAATTCAAGTTTATCTTTTTCTCCTTCTGTCAACATGAACAACACAAATGCTAGTTTTGCCGGCACAAACGCAACAAATGATAAATTATCAATGATGTTCAATAACGTTGGTCTAACTTTTGGAATTAGAGATAAAGACGGAACTCTAAAAGCTCTTAATTTTGCTTTTGGATACAACAGATATAATAATTTTGCACAAAACTACAACATTACCGGAGTGAACAACAATGGTTCTATGTTAGACGCACTAATGTTTGATGCAAATGGCACACATCCTGATTTTTTGAATGCCTACACAACATTTCCAGCATGGGACACATGGTTATTGGACACTCTTCCGGGCACATTAAAATATACAAATCCGCTTTGGTGGACACAAACCGGTGATGATAAACCTCTATACGGTCAAACTGTGTCAAAAACAGGTCAAGTAAAAGGAGGCGGTGGCGAAACTTTTTTCACCGGCGCAATCAACTACAATGACTTCTTCTATTTTGGAGCAACCATTGGTTTACAGTCTTTTTCGTACAATTCTATGACTGTATACACAGAAAGCAGTTTTGTTGACAACGATGACTTAAAATCTTTTTCATATACAGAAAATCTTACAGATAACGGAACAGGAATAAATATGAAATTAGGATTTTTATTAAGACCGGCTGATTTTATCCGTTTTGGAGCTGCAATTCACACTCCTACTTATTTTGATATCAATGATAAATATTCTGTTACTGCAAATTCATATTGGAATAGTCCGGATGCAAACGGTTACTACAATTACGAATCTGACTCTCCTTCAAATAATTATAATTTTACACTATTAACACCAATGCGTTTAATGGGAAATCTTGGAATAATAATAGGAAAATTTGCTCTAATTGGTGTTGATTATGAATATGTTGATTACAGCACAATGCGATTAAGTGCCAGCGATTATATGTTTACCGATGAAAATGAAAATATCAGAGAAGATTTTAAACCCGCTCATAACCTAAAAGGTGGCGTAGAATTAAGATTAGGCATGATGAGTTTACGTGGAGGTTATGCGTATTTTGGCAATCCTTATAACAATGAAAATTCTTACGAAAAATCTCAAATCACAGGAGGAATTGGATTTTCAAGCAAAAATGTATATGTAGATTTTGCCTACATTCACGATGTAAAAACCTACAATGTGTATTTTTATAACGGATACCCAGTCGAACCGGTACCGGAATTAACAGCCAAAAATGGAATAATAAATATTACAATGGGACTAAGATTTTAAGTATTTTGTCAAAAAAAATTAAGCGTCAATCAAAAAGGTTGACGCTTTTTTTATTTTTTACTTAAATTGTGAAAAATCTAAAATTAACTGTAATGAAAAAAATAATTCTTTTAGCAATTTTAGCCTTTTCGCTTTCAATTCTTAAATCTCAAAGTGTTGACAAAGCTTTTGAATTATATAATTCAGAAAAATACCACGAAGCTTCTATTGAATTTGAAAACCTGGAGCCAATGATGAAAATGGCTTATGGTAGTAAAGATACAGTTAATTACACCAAAATGTTGCTGTTTACAGGAGTTAGTTTTTCCAGAGATTTGAATTTCTACAAAGCTGAAAAATATTATTTACAAGCTATTTCTATTTACCAAAGTTATTCTCCTGAGCCGATTAATAAATGGTATGCAACAATTTTGAATAATACTGCCGAATTATATCGAAATGCAGGAAGATATACAGAATCCGAAGAATACCAATTAAAAGCATTGGAAATCAGACAAAAAGTTTATCAAAAAGAACATTCTGATATTGCCGGTAGTTATAACAATTTAGCTGTTTTGTATTCTGATCTTGGAGAATTTGAAAAAGCAGAATCTTATTTAAAAATGGCTTTGGATATTGATGAAAAAATATACGGCAAAGAAAGTAAAGACTATGCAATTGATTTGAATAATATAGCAATGCTTTATCAAACAATGGGTAATTATCCTAAGGCAGAAAAATTGTATCTTGAAGTAATTGATATTAGAAAAAAAGTTTTAGGTGAAAAAAATGTGGATTATGCAATTAGCCTGAATAATCTTGCCTCACTTTACTCTGCAATGGAAAATTACGATGATGCAGAAAAACTTTATCTTGAAACACTTGAAATACTTAAATTGACAGCTGGAACTCAAAATAAGGATTATGCAACCGCTTTGAATAATATCGGAACTTTATATACAAATAAAAAAGAATACACAAAAGCTGAAGAAAGTTTTTTAGAGGCTTTAAATGTTTATAAAAAAATATTTGATGAAGATCATGTTGAAACTGCCCATACTTACAACAATCTGGCAACATTGTATCACTCACAAAATGAATACAATAAAGCTGAACCTTATTATTTAAAGGCAATTGAAATCTTAAAAAATTATTATGGCACATCACATTTTGAGTACGCAAAAGCAATTAGTAATTTGTCTGGTTTGTACTATAATAAAGGAGATTATAAAAAAGCACAAAAATATGTAATTGAGTCTAACAAATTAATTGATAATCTGGTAATTAACAGCGGCTTATTCATGTCGGAAAATGAACGTGAATTATATTTGAGAAACAATATTATTTATAATTACGATGCAAATAATTCGTTTTATTTAGCTCAAAGTAAAAATCATCCGGAATATGCAGGATATTGTTACAATAATGCTCTGTTGATAAAAGGAATTTTGCTGCGATCAAATATAGCTTTGCGAAATTCTGTTTTAAATAGCAAAAATCAGGAATTGATAGATTTTTATAACGATTGGATTTTGAACGGGACATTACTACTTAATCAACAAAACACACCCACAAAAGAAAGAAAATTTGATTTAGATAGCCTTACTGAATTAGTTAATCAACAGGAAAAGGAGCTTATTTTAAAGTTTCCGCAAACCTTTAAAAATATTGCCAATACAAAATGGGAAGATATAAAGTCATCTTTAGAAAAAGATGAAGCTGCTATTGAGTTTGTTAGTTTTAGATATCACACAGAGCAACATTGGTCAGATAGCATTTACTACTGTGCTCTTATTTTGACAAAAAACATGAAATATCCTGAGATTGTTTATTTATGCGAGGAAAAAACTTTATCAGATATTTTATTTAAAGACCCGAATTTGTTTAGCAAATACGATAATCCGGAATATTATTATATAAAAGGTATTTACGACAAAACTTCATCAAAATCTGATAGTTTGTATAAATTTATTTGGCAACCGATAGAGGAATATGTAAATGGTAAAAAGAAAATATACATTTCACCGGCAGGACTTCTAAACAGAGTTTCATTTAAAGCATTATCTATGCCCGATTCTTCAATGTTGTCTGATAATTACGATATAGTTTATTTGTCTTCTACATCAAATATTGTTGCTCAATCCGATCTTTATATCAATAAACTTAAAAAGTTTGTTTTATTTGGAGATATTAACTATTCGGCAGATACAAATGCAATTAAAAAGTATTCTGAAAGTATTGATAATATTGCTGTTAGAAACACAACATTACAAAAATTAAATTCTGATAACCGTTCTGTTGAATTGGTTTGGGAGAAGCTTGAAGGATCAAAAAAAGAAATTGAAAACATTGAACAACTTTTAAGTAAAAGCTTATCGAATATAGAAGTTTATACCGGATTTAGAGCAACAGAAGAAGTCCTTAAAGAACAGGTTTATTCATCACCAACTATGTTACATATTGCAACCCATGGTTTTTATTTTCCTGAAACATTTTTTGCTGAAAATGGCATTTCCGAAGAAGCAATCGGCGTTTACGGTCATATTGATAATCCTCTTGTTAGGTCTGGAATTGTGCTTGCAGGAGCAAATTGGGGTTGGAGCGGAACAAATAATATATATGGTGCTGAAGACGGAATTTTGTCAGCTTATGAGGTGTCGCATCTTGATATGAACAATGTTAAATTAGTTGTTTTATCTGCATGTCAGACCGGACTTGGGGACGTGATAGGCTCCGAAGGCGTTTATGGATTACAACGTGGCTTAAAAATGGCTGGTGTTGATTATATTATACTTTCATTGTGGGAAGTTCCAGACGAACAAACACAACAACTAATGACTAAATTTTATACTTATTTTTATAATGGAATGGAAGTTCGTGATGCTTTCGACAAAGCCCAAAATGATCTTAAAGAAGAATACCGTGATGTAAAAGGCGGAGCTTTTGCCTGGGCAGCTTTTGTTTTGGTCTTTTAGGGAAATCTCAACAAAAAAAGTTGTTTATTCGTTATTGTCTTTCAAGCCACAATGGTAATAAACTTGAAGATGTTGCATCATTAGCAAATAATGATTTTACAGTTAATTCCATTTTTTTTGTTTTTTTATCCCAAAAAACAATATGACCTTGATTTTCAACAGGGTTCATTATTACTATTTTCCCGTTGGTTGAAATCAGGCTGTCATACTCGTAGATATTGCTAATCTCAAACATATACGGCGATTTTTTGTTGTATTGAAAGAATCCTATTTGAGACAAACTATCAAATTCTAGAACAATTTCACCCCAAAGCTGTCCATCTTTTTCAAAAAGGCGTTTACTTTTCAGGTTAGTTTCTTCAGATTCTCCTCTAATAATATCACTCAAAAAAACATCGGAAACTAATTCTTCATAAGCTTCAATATCTGTCATTTGCTGCAATGATGAATCATTAGTATTGCAAATATTTGCGTATAAAATAGTAATTGTACCTGAATTATTACTATTTATTTCAAAAACATATTTTTTGTAGTCAATTGTCAAACAGCTGGAAATAAGGAATAATATCGACAAAAAAAATATGAAAACAACCTTATTCTGCATCTGTAATTTAATCGACTTTCTAATTTTTTTCTTTTTCAAAGCATAATCATTATTCATTAACTATCCGATTTACTTAACACTAAACTTATAACTCTTTATCTCGCTTCTATTTCCGGTATTATCTTCGGCATAAAATTTTAGTTCAAAATCGCCTGCGTTTGGGAATTTAATTGCTTCATTGTAAATCATATAATTTTCGCTATTAAGAGCGTACATAATTTTTTCAACCCCTGACATATAATCTTTTGCTGAAAGTTGAATTTCAAGGTTTAAAGCATAAACAGGAGTGCCTCCTTTATAATATCTTCTTGTTCCTTTAAAATAAGCATTTAAAGTAGGAGCAAAACCATCAACATATACTTTAAAAACAGCATGTTGAGAGGGATAAGCGATTTTTTTTGTTGTAGTGTCAACAGCATAAGCATATTGAAAAGTATTATATCCTTCGGAATCAAAATACATTGGATTAGTGTATTTTTCAGAAGTTTGACTTGTCATTAATACATCTTGACTATTATCAGATTGAGACGTAGAAACCCAAAAATAAACAGGAACATTACGGTTGTAATATAATTTACCATCTTTTTCAAACCAATGATAATCAGTTTCTTGTGCATATATGTTGATAAAAAAACCAATAAAAGAGATTATTAAAACAATGTTTTTCATAATTTTGCATTTTTACAAATTATTTACATAACTCTAAAAGTTACAAAATAACATTAGTGTTTTTTGAAAACTTTTTACGACAAATATACGAAATGCCTGAAAAAATAAAAGATTATTTTAGATTTATAAAATTTAGCCATACTATTTTTGCATTACCATTTGCACTTATCGGTTTTTTTTTAGCATTTATTTCTTATACTGCTAGTTGGCTTTTACTAATTTATGTTCTATTATGTATGATATTTGCACGAAGTGCGGCAATGGGCTTTAACCGATACCTTGACAGAAAAATTGATGCAAAAAACCCAAGAACATCAAAAAGAGAATTACCGGCAGGAAAAATTTCCTCAAAAAATGCATTAATTTTTGTAATTGTTTCATCTGTGCTTTTCATAGTAACAACTTTACTTATAAACACATTGGTTTTTTGGTTATCATTTGTTGCACTTTTTGTTGTTTTAGGATACAGCTATACAAAACGATTTACTGCTCTAAGTCATCTAGTATTAGGTCTTGGATTATCATTAGCTCCAATTGGTGCATATCTTGCAATATCTGCCGAATTTAACATTATTCCAGTCTTATTTTCACTTGTTGTTTTGTTTTGGGTAAGCGGATTTGATGTTATTTATTCATTACAAGATTTTGATTTTGACCAATCCAACAATCTTAACTCAATTCCGGTTATGTTGGGCAAAAAAGGAGCTTTAAATTTGTCAGTATTTCTACATATTTTAGCAATAATACCTATTATTATACTAGGTTTTATTTATCCTTTTAGCTATTTATACTGGATTGGAAGCTCTATTTTCATAGGACTTTTAATTTATCAACATATTCTTGTAAAACCCGATGATTTAAGCAAAGTTAATATTGCTTTTGGAACAACAAATGGCGTTGCAAGTGTGATTTTCGCTACTTTTGTAATATTAGACCTTCTAATCCGAGTTTTATAAAAAAGATTATTGAAAATTTACGAGTTTTTATATCTTTGTGAAAAATGTTTAGAGTTAGAACTATTATGTGCGTATGAAGAAGCTTTTTTTAATATTTTCGGTATTACTTTCAATGTCTTATTTGTTTGGTCAGGAACAAATAATACCCGAAAAAAGAATTTTTCAGGATTCGACTGGAAAAATATTTGTGAACAAAGCTTTACCTCTATATTTCAAAATTTCACAAGAAAAAGGACAAAATTCAGAACATAAACTTCTTGTTAGCCAAACAACACCTCAATTTACTAATCCTTTGTATCTGGGAAAAGAAGGGAAAAATATTTTTTACTCGCCATGGGCAGTTGATACAGTTACCAAAAAGACTGTTAGTCCAAGACAGAATGTTGTATTTGAGTTATATGCAGACAGTAAACCACCGATAACAAAAATTTCAAACAATGTGACAGCTTATGAAAAAAAGGATTCTTTATTTTTTGGCGGCGACCTTAAAATTTGGTTTTCGGCTAATGATGAATTATCGGGATTAGAACAAATTTACATTTCAATAAATAATGAAAAATTTAACGAATATTTGTACGATACTTTAATGTTTGAACATGGAAATACTTATCAAATAAAATACTATTCTACTGATTTAGTTGGTAATGCAGAAAATATTCAAGACGTAATTTTCACAATTGACACTACCCGACCGTTAACAAATCTGGTTATTTTAGGTAATCACGTTGATAATATTGTTGCCGGAAATTGTAGTGTTTCTTTAAAACCTCAAGATGCTTTCAGTGGTTATGCCAAAACATATTATTACATTGATAATCAGGCTAAAAAAATATATACTGCTCCAATAGCTGTGGGTAATTTGCGAGAAGGAAGGCATATTTTGAAGTACTATACTGAAGATAATGTTCAAAATAAAGAAAAAGAAAAATCATTTGAATTTTTTGTTGACCGAACACCTCCAATGATTATCGAAGAAATAGTTGGAGACTATGTTTACATAAATGGTAAAGGTTATACATCGGGTCGTTCTCAGCTACAATTAACAGCATTAGATAATCGAGCAGGTGTTAAAGAAATCTATTATTCACTAGACAAAAAAGAATGGATTTTATACGAAAAGCCAGTCGACTTACCAAAAGATGTCAAAAATGTAAATATTTATTATTACGCAGTTGATAATGTGGGAAATAAAACAGATTTTGATCAGAATAGTTTAAATATGAATAAATATTTTGCTACTGAAATGGACTTAGAAGAACCTTCTTTATCAAAATATTTCTCCGGACCACAATTGAATGTTTTTGATACAGTTTGTATATCATCAAACACAAAAATACTTATAAAAGCAACTGATAATCAATCAGGTACAAATAATATTTCATATCAAATAGACGGAGGAAACACCGAAGAATTCAAGTCTGATTTCACAATCTCTGAAAGTGGATACCATACAATTACTGCGTATGCTTTTGATAATGTAAACAACGTAGGATCAATAAATTTCACTGTTAAAGTTGACACAACAGGACCTGAAATTTTTACTCATTTTTCCACAAATTCAATAAAAACTGACGGGAAAATTACTTACCCTTTAAACACTAAAATTTTTATTGGAGCAACAGACAATGCAACTGGTATCGACAAAATTACTTATAACTTAAATTCTGTCACTCCCCAAACATACCAGTCTTTCATAAACATGACCATAAAAGGTGACTACGAACTTGAAATAACAGCATTCGACAGACTTGGAAACAAAACTGTGGAAAAGTTTTCATTCCGAATTAAATAAAATATTTTTTCTTTGTCGAAATTTTTAATTTATGTTTATTACAACAGAGTTGCTTTTTAAAACTTTATTATATGTTTTTGGAAGTGTTACATTTATCCAAATTTTATATTTTTTGTTTTTTTATTTTCGAGTAATTTTTTGGAAATCAAAAAAGACAGAAACTGTTAATATACAGCCGGTTTCTATTATTATTGCTGCCCGAAATGAAGCAGAAAACTTAAAGAAAAATCTACCCTATTTTTTAGAACAAGATTATCCCGATTTTAGAGTTATTGTTGTTAATGATGCCTCTACTGATGATTCAGAAACTATTTTAGCCGAATTGAAGCTTAAATACAAAAACCTTTATGTCACTAATATTCCTTTTGACGAAAAATTTAGACATGGGAAAAAAACAGCTCTAACTATTGGAATAAAAGCGGCAGAAACAGACATTCTACTTTTTTCAGACGCTGACTGTAAACCGGCCGGCAAAAATTGGGTTAAATCAATATCTCAGAATTTTGACGAAAAAAAACAGTTTGTAATTGGTTTTGGTGGCTATGAAAAAAGCAAAGGATTAATAAATAAATTTGTAAGAAACGACACTGTTTTTATCGCACTAACTTATTTAGGATTTGCATTGGCAAAAATGCCGTATATGGGAGTTGGACGAAATATGGCTTACCGAAAATCATATTTTTTAGAAAAAAAAGGGTTTGCCCGACAAATGAATTTACTTTCCGGTTCCGACGATCTTTTTATTAATCAAAATGCAACCCGACGTAATCTTTCAGTTGAATTATCAAATGAAAGCTTTACTTTTTCCGAAACAAAAAAAACGTTCAAACAATGGAAAAATCAAAAATCCCGTCACCTGACAACCGGAAAATATTATAAATTTAAACACAAATTTTTGTTGTTTTTAGAACCATTCTCAAGGCTTATTTACTATGCTTTAGGTATCTTTTTGATGTCTGTAAATCAATACTTAGTAATTGTTTCGTCAATTTTTGTTTTTAGATTCTTGTTTTTTTGTTTTATTTTGTACAAATCTAATAAGAAATTTGAACAGAAAGGATTGTTCATATCAGGAATATTTTTTGATATTCTGCAACCATTTTTTAATCTGTATTTTTCTTTATTTGCCAGAAAAAAGAATGAACTTATATGGAAATAAATGACGAAAATAAAAAAGTTGACCCGAATGCGGAGATTTATCTTTTAGTTCAACGTGCAAAAAAGGGCGATGAACAAGCTTTTGGTCAATTAATGGGAAAATACAGAATGTCTGTTTTTTATCTGATATTAAAAATGGTAAAAAACGAAGACGATGCTGAAGATTTGACCATTGAAGTTTTCTCCAAGGTTTATTTCAATATTGACATGTATGCTGAAACTCATTCATTCAGCACTTGGCTATTTAAAATTGCGTCTAACCATGCAATAGATTTTATTAGAAAAAAGAAAAATCAACAACGTCCATTAAAAATCGACCAACCTCTAAACGAAGAAACTAATTGGTATTTTGACATTGCTTCCGAAGACCCTGATCCAGAGAAACTTATGATGATTACTCAAAAAGAAGACGCAATAAAAAATATTATCGATGTTTTACCCGAAGAAATACGTATTGTTATGCGAATGAGGGTTTTTGATGAAATGCCTTACAAAGAAATTGCCGAAAAACTTGACATAGCTATTGGAACTGTTAAAGCAAGACTTTTTAGAGGACGAAACATGCTAGCCACCTTAATTAATCGAAAATTAAACTTTTAAACTTAGATTAAAAAAATTATTTTTTATATTTGCATTTAGTCAATCATGGTTTCTTTTAATAATTCCTCGTATTATTTCTTAATGTAAATCTATAAAAAAATGAAGCAATTCTTAGTTATATTTATATTTGTTCCTTTTTTTCTTAATGCTCAAATTGGCGGTACTTCAACATATAAATTTTTAGACTTGACCAATTCAGCAAGAATAGCTGCACTTGGAGGTGCGAATGTATCAATCAAAGATCCAAATTTGATCTTCAACAACCCTGCTTTAATGGATTCTTCAACTGCAAATCAATTTAACGTTAGCTACGTAAATTATTTTGCCGGAATTAGCTGGGGTTATTCTTCGTACACATTTAATCCTTCAAAACTTGGTTTTTTTGCTGTTGGTATTCAATATGTCGACTACGGAAAATTTATTGCGACAGATGAATTTGGAAATATTACAGGAGAATTTGAGGCAAGCGATTATGTTTTAAGTGCTGCCTGGGCTTATAACTTAGACTCATTTTTTACAGTTGGTGTTGTGCTTAAACCAATAATTTCAAGTTACGAAATTTACAACTCATTTGGTATTGCTGCCGATATTGGAATGACATATTTTTCTAGAAATAAGAACTTCTCTGCCGGACTTGTTTTTAGAAATATCGGCACTCAAATAAAACCTTATGTTGAAGACAACTATGAGCCATTACCGTTTGATATTCAGGTAGGAATAAGTCAAAAACTAGCTCACGCTCCTTTTAGATTTTCTGTTGTTGCTCATCACTTGAATAAACCTAATTTGGGCTACGTAATTGAAGAAGTTGGTGATAATTTGCAGTTTAACGAAACTCAAAGCAAAAGCAAATTGGCTGAATATAGTGATCTTTTTGCAAGACATTTTATAATATCAACAGAACTTGTACCTTCTGAAAATTTCTATATTTCATTTGGCTTTAATTATCAGAGGAGACAAGAATTAAAAATTGCCACTAAAACAGGACTGACCGGATTTTCTGCCGGAGTAGGAATAAAAATCAAAAAATTTGCTTTTAACTACGGAATAGCCAAATATCACTTAGCCGGAAGCTCACATACTTTTACTATGGCGCTTAATATCAATCAATTATTTAAAAGATAATTTGGAATTCTTTAAAAAGTAAATTATTTTTGTCAAAAAGACGCTTTTTATATAAACATCAGAATAATAGAATGATTGAATAATTGAATGATAGAATGATAGAATGATAGAATAACAGAATAGCATAAGACTGAGGACTGAAAGACTGAAAAACTTATAATTGAATACATATACACATATAATTTAACTTTGTACAACACCCTTTAAACAATGTACAATGCACTTAAAACTATGCACAATACACTTTAAAACTATGCACAATGCACTAAACAATGTACAATGCACTTTAAACAATGTACAATGCGCTTGTGTAATATGCACCAACAAACTAACTGATTAAAACACACACACAATGAAGAAAGTATTAAAATTTTTCATGTATTTAATTCTGATAGGAATTTTAGCTGTCGGAGGATATTTTATTTATATTAAATTTTTTGCATCTAAAGGAACAGTTGACGCTTTTAACACAATTCCTGATGATGCCGTTTTTATTGTAGAAACGACTAATCTATCTCAAGCTTGGTCAACAATTAACGACAGTGAATTATGGCAACATTTAATAGAAACCCAATACTTTGGGGATTTGAACGATGACATTGAATTGGTTAATACCTTTTTGGACTCTAATGCTGTTGCAAAATTACTTTTCAAGGACACAAAGCTAATAGTTGCCGGCGTTATGTCATCGCCCAAAGAATGGGATTTCCTTTTTGCTGTTGATTTGGAAAAAGGAAGCACTACTTTTCAAAGTCTAAACAAAATTATTGACGTTATCGACGGTTTTAAAGTAACCCGAACCGAATTCAAAAATGATAACGGGAAATACACAATTATCCAGCTGACCGATGAAAAAGACTCTGAATTTAAAATATATATAACTTTTGCAGAAAACGTAGTTCTGGTTTCCTTTAATGGTGGAATTATTCAAAAATCATTAGAACAGCTTTACGACAATCATTGGGAGAAAAACAAAAATTTTGTTGAAATTATGCAACAAATCCCTCAAAGAAAATTATTTAAAATCTATGCTAATTATTCAAAAATAGATGATTTCATGGGAACATTTCTTACCAGCGAAGACAAAACTATTACAATGTTAGCAAACTCGTTGGCTTTTTCTGTTCTAAATTTTGACGTAAATAAAAATCAGATTATTCTTGATGGATATGCTAATCTAGACTCAGTTGGGTCTTACGTTCATGCATTGGCAAATGTTGAACCCGGTAAATTATCAGCTTATAAAATAATGACTGATCAATCTGCTGCTTACGTTTCAATTGCTTTTGACGATTATTTTCAGTTTTATAATAATCTGATGAACGAATATACCGAAAACTATCCCGAAGAAGCAAAAGATATTGAAAAAGGACTTGATTTATTGAAAAATGTTATCAAAATAAACATTGAAGAAGATTTATTTTCTTGGATTGGAAATGAAATAGCGTTATTTAAAATCAGACCTTTGTCTACTGTCTCAAAACAAGAAGATATTGCTTTTGTTATTCAAACAAATGATATTGAAGCTGCAAAAGACGGAATGGCTCAAATTGTTAAACAAATCAGAAAATGGTCGCCTTTCAAATTCAAAGAATACGATTATAAAAACTTTGAAATCAGTTATTTAAAACAAAAAGCATTTTTTAAACCATTCTTTGGAAAATTATTCGAAGGTATAGACGAACCATATTTTACATTTATAGAGGATTACGTTGTTTTCTCTAATTCACAAGAAATTTTACAGCAAATTATTGACGATTACATTGCCGGAAGAACTCTATCCAAAGATGCTAAATTTCAGAGTTTTCTAGATGATTTTAGCGTAAAATCAACTATTAGTGCATTTATTATGATGCCTAAAATGTATCCGACATTGTATTATTTTACTCCAACTGCCGACCGAAATGATTTAAAAGAAAATGAAGAACTTATAATGAGTTTTGCCAGAGTTGGATTTCAACTTGTTAGTAAAGGTAAAATGTTCACTACAACGTTAATAGCAGAATACGATGAAGATGCTTATTTTGAAGACTTAACAGGAAAACTTGAAACCGAAGCTCAAAGTGATATTTTCACATATTACATTGATAGCCTGGGATTTATAATTTCATTTGAAGATAATATGGAAGATGGAGAATACGCCGAATATTTTGATGAAAATAACAAAGATGTTAGAATTGAAGGGAAAATTGCAGACTCAAAACCAGACGGTTTGTGGCGAACTTACTACGAAGACGGACACATAGAAAGTGCTGTTACTTACGACCATGGCGAGGTAAACGGAATCGCATATTTTTACTACGATGATGTAGAAAACACTCTTAGGGCAGAAGTTACATTTGAGGATAATAAATGCATTGGAACATACAAAGAATATTACGACAATGGTGCCCGAAAAGCAAATATTTTATACCGAAAAGGAACAAAAGACGGAGAAGCTGAATTTTATTACAGAACCGGAAACATAAAAATTGAAGGGAAATATAATAATGGGCAAAAAGATGGGAAATGGGTTTTCTATAGTGAAAATGGAGAAAAACTTACAGTAGAAAAATGGAAAAACGGCGAAAAAAAGAAAGAAAAGTAGAATATTCCATTACTCATAGAAAATAAAACCACAGATTAATATAAAAATCTGTGGTTTTTTATTATTTCCAGAATTTCAATAGATTTTCAGCAGCTTCGTCAAGATTTTTCCCAAAAATAATAATTCCTTCTTCGTGACCGGCCATGCAAATTATTTTTTGCTGTTCAACGTCCGTTTCTTTAAATAATCTAATAATTTCGTCTGCCATTTCGGGAGTGCCGTAAGTAACATTTTTATTTGTTGTTGGAACTTTATCAAGTAGTTTTTGCCAAAGTAAAAGATTATGAACATGAACAACTACTTGTGTGTCAGAAGAATACTCATAAACAACTGCATGAGAAAGAGATTCAGATGAAGCTTTTATTGGTCCTTTGCAAGTCAGACTGTTTTTTGATAAATCGTAATCAGTTACAACAACATAGTGATTTTCATCTAGTTCAGGTAATCCACCAGTTGCAGAACCTGTAATCAGAAAATTATTTTTATAGCGAATGCTGATGTTTCCAAATCCAATTCCGTTGTCATACATACCAATGAACCCTAAAATATAGAGTTTTTTTCGCCATTTGTTAATTTCTTCAATTTCTTGTTTATCAACAGGTTTGTCTTTTATCCAATTGATATTGAATTTTATGTAGCCTTCGTCCATCGCAGTTAAAAAAAAGTTAGCGGGTAATTAGTTAATCAGTTACTCATTTTTTTCTCTCATTAAACATCTCCAAAATACTTTTTTTATTTGCCTTACAAATTCCTCGTTCAAAAATCAAACCTGTAACTAATCGTGCAGGTGTAACATCAAAACCATAATTTGTAGCGTGACTTTTTTCAGGAGTCAACAGAACTTTTTTTATTTCTCCTTCGTGCAAACCTTGAATATACTTAACTTCTTCTTCTCCACGTTGTTCTATCGGAATTTGATTTATTCCATCTTCTATTTCCCAATCAATTGTAGAAGAAGGCAAAGCAACATAAAATGGAACATTATTGTCGAATGCGGCAAGTGCCTTTAAATAAGTACCAATTTTATTTGCTACATCACCTGTATAAGTTGTTCTGTCTGAACCGACTATTACCAAATCAACCAGTCCATGTTGCATCAAATGACCGCCAACATTGTCTGAAATAACAGTGTGTGGAATATTTTGTTGTTCAAGTTCCCAAGCAGTTAAGCGTGCGCCCTGATTTCTTGGTCGTGTTTCGTCAACCCAAACATGAACGTCAATTCCTTTGCTAAAAGCGTGATAAACAGGCGATAATGCCGTTCCGTAATCTACAAAAGCAAGCCATCCGGCATTGCAATGAGTTAGAATATTTACAGTTTTTCCGTTTTTCTTTTTACTGATTTCTTCGATAATTTTTGAACCGTGTTCACCTATTTTTTTACAGCTGAGAGCATCGGAATCTGCAATTTCATTAGCAGTATCAAATGCAATTTTAATTTTTTCCTCAATTGATGAACCTTTTTTTATCGCTTTTAATTGTTTATCAATAGCCCATGATAAATTTACAGCAGTCGGACGAGCTGAGTTTAATTTTTCGGCAGATTTTAATATAAATTCGTCGAAATTATTGTCTTTTGGAGCTTCCAAAGCAGCGATATACATTCCGTATCCGGCTGCTGCGCCAATTAATCCTGCACCACGAACAAGCATATCTTTTATAGCAACAAAAACATCATCTACGGTTCTTAAATCTTCAATTACAAATTTATGCGGTAGATATCTTTGGTCTATAACAGAGATAATTTTATTGTCGTTTCTATTGACCCAAATTGTGCGGTAATTTTTGCAGTTTGCGTACATAATTCAGTTATCAGTTTTCAAGTTAGCCAGTTAACCAGTTTTTATTCAGGTAAATAAATTTTTTCAATTTCCGAAATCATAACATCAAGCAAAATCGGATGAACATCTTCAAGTTTTATTCTATTTACATTTATATTATAACGTTTTTTTGTAAAAACTACTCCTATTATTGAACGTTCCATTTCATCAGGGAAATGATCGTTAATAAGTGGTTAAATCATAAGATAAACTGTTGTGTCAAATTCCTCAAAATATCTAAAAAAATGAGGAACTTCGCCATAATCGCGAACATCATCAGGAATAAAATTCATTCTTTCTAAAAAATCATATATGTTTTTGGCAGAAATTTTATAATTTTTAAATCGCCTTAAAATATTATCTTTTTTTTCAATTTCGTTGAGCATAATTTTATTTTTTCGCAGCAAAAATCTGAGTCCAATAGGAACCACTTGTCGCTACTCCCATTTCTGTTACATTTGCATTCATTATATTTTTGCAATGCCCTTCACTTTTTAGCCATCCGTCAATTACAGCTTGTTCAGAAGTATATCCAACTGCTATATTTTCGGCGTAAGTAGTCCAATTGTATCCGGCATAATCAAGTCTGTCGCCCGGAGATGAACCGTCACTTCCGGTGTGGTCAAGTTTATTGTGACTATTCATGTCATCGCTGTGAGTTTGAGCAACAATTGTTAAAGTATCATTCCAAACTATTGCAGCAACCGGTGGCATATCTTCACCGCTACAATTACAACCGTTTTCACGAACTTTATTCACTAAGTCCAAAAGTTCTTGTTTATCAACAGTTTCAGGTGCTTCTAAATAGGTCTTTTTACACGAAGTCCATATCATTAAAAATGAAATGATTATAAAGAATAGTGTAAATTTTATTTTCATTTTAAACTAATTTTAAATTAATACAAATAACTAATGGGAAATATTACTGATTTTGATAAAAATAGACTAAAAATTTGAAAATGTCAAAAAAATGCTACTTCAAAGAATATGCAACAAAAATACCTAAATAATTTCCAATTGCATAACCAATTAAGGCAACAACTATACCTGAAATAATAATGTATTTATTTTTCAAAGCACTAGCAACAACAGGAATAAACGGAACGGAAAGCACCAAAGCAATTGTTGTAACGATAAGAGTATCAGCATCTACTTTAAAAATTTTGGATAAAATTGTATGCAAAATCAAACTTCCTATCACAACTAATGCAACGTAAAGAAGAATATGTAAAGACGATATATCTGAAAAGGAAGAAAAATCGGCCAAAGAAGCGATTATTAAGCAAAAAACATAAATCAAATACATTCCTAAAGAAAAAGTTTTCTTTAGTGTTCTTATTTTTTTAATAAAAGAGGCGGCAAGTCCAAGAGTTGTAATTGACAGTATTACAAGAGCAGACGATAAATCTTTGACCAAATTACTAATCAAAACCGAGATCCCAACAATTGCTAATGACAACAATAAACCAAAACCTGAATGCAACAAATTTTCTTTTTTAAAAAAGCCTGAATAATCATTGAATGAAGAAATTTTATCTTCAAAATTATCAAGTTTCTTTTGCTCTTTGTCAGAAAATTTAGGCAAAATAAGTTCAAAAGTTTTTTGACCAACAGAAAGTATAAAAAGTAGAAGAATTGCGCTAATTATTAAATCGGAAGTATGAGTTATTATGTAAGCATCCTGATTAACTTGCAGAGCAGACTTTAAAGCAGCTAAATTTGGAGTACCGCCGGAATAAACACCAACTAATAAACCGGATATTTTCCAAGCTTCATCAATTTTGTCCTGAAATAAATAAAACCCCAAATAAACTAGAGCAACAACAGAAATTAAGCCTAATATCAATGATAATATAGTATTTCCAACAAGTTTAAACCAGTTTTTCAAATCCGAAGAAAATAAAACCAAAGGGATAGCAATTGCAATAACTATTTCAGAAATTGAATTTTGAAAATCAGCAAAAGTTTCAGGAATAACGCCTATATTACCAATAATAAGTCCAATAGCATAACTAAAAACTACTGCCCCAATTTTATCAGCCGTTTTACTTTTTTGAGTCCAGAAAACTATCAATGCCGGCAACCCAAAATAAAATAATATTAGTAATAAATATCCCATAAAAAATGACCGGCAAATTTATTTAATTTATTGATATACAAAAACTTTTTTAGACAAACGTAATTTTTGTATTTTTTAACTTTGACTTTATTGTTTAAAATGTTTACTTTGTATGTTTTGTCAAGATATACTTTTTGTAATCAAAGCTATACGTTAAGTTGTGTTTACATAACCGCAAACTAAAAAATAACATTAGTTATTTATAATAAATAAGTTGAAATGAAAAAAATTGCAGTAATATTATTCTTTTTATGCATTACCACCATAACTTTTGCCCAAATTGATTACTACGAACAACCTGAAAACAAACCGGATTCATCAGTTTTATTTCGCAAATTTTTATACGGAGGTAATTTCAGTTTTACATTTGGCACTATTACCAGAATAATGTTTTCTCCACAAATAGCATATCCTGTTACTACTTGGTTTACTGTTGGAGCAGGAGCAGACGCACTTTATTACGGATACGGATCTTTCAAAACGTTTATGTATGGAGGAAATATTTTTTCTGAATTTTTTGCCATGAAATTTTTAGCTTTTCATTTTGAAGCTTCCAGACTTAATGTAGAAACTTTCAGATATTATCCGTATGCTTATGACCGAGAATGGAATACAGCTTTATATGCAGGACTTGGTTATCGACAAATGATAGGTCAAAAAGCTTATGTAAATTATTTAATATTGTGGGATTTTAACTACTCCGATATTTCTCCATACGCTAACCCAACTTTTAGGTTTACGTTTTATTTCTGATTTAACCAATGATTTTTACTAAAACTTTATATTTTTGCCAAACTTATTATTTGAAATATTAAAATTAAAACAAATGAAACGATTAGGTTTAAACTTATTAGTATTTGTTCTTTTTGTAACATCTGCTTTTGCACAAGATGTACTGATGACAATCGACGGAAAAGAAATTACCAGCAATGAATTTGAAAGAATTTATCTAAAAAACAACAACGACAAAGTAAAAGACGAAAAAGAGATAGACGAATATCTTGATTTGTTTATTAATTTCAAACTAAAAGTTATCGAAGCCGAAAATTTAGGTTACGACACTGTTTCTTCTTTCATTACAGAATACAATAAATATTTATCGCAATTAGCAGAGCCTTATTTTACAGATGACGAATATGAAGAATTTCTAATTAAACAAGCTTACGAAAGAAGCCTTAAAGAAGTTAGAGTTAGTTATATTTTCATAAAATCTGACAATGAAAACGACACAACCGTAGCATACAAAAAAGCTATGACAGTTTATGACAGACTTGCTGCAGGCGAAGATTTTGTTAAAGTTGCAACAGAAATGTCTGATGCTAAATCAGTTGAAAAAGACAAAGGTGATGCTTGGTTCAGCCCAGTTTTTGCTATGCCTTATAAATTAGAAAATTTCACATTTGAAAATAAAGTAGGTGATTTCTCTAAACCTTTACTGATAGATAATGGATATTATATATTAAAAATAACTGACACAAGACAAGCACCCGGAAAAGTTAAAGCTTCGCATATTTATGTTCGTTTGCAACAAAATCCTACAGAAGCAGATAGTCTTAAAGCGATGGAATTGCTTGATAACATAACAAAACAACTAAAATCAGGCGTTCCGTTTGAAGAAGTTGCTTCTACTTATTCCGAAGATAAATTTTCTGCTCAAAAAGGTGGCGATTTAGGATGGTTTACAACAGGTAAAATGTTACGTCAGTTTGAAGAAGCTACTTTTAGCATCAAAAATGTAGGCGATTATGTTGGTCCAATCAGAACTCCGGTTGGTTATCATTACATCAAACTCACAGATGTTGATCCTATTGGAACTTATGACGAAGAATATGAAAATTTAAAGAAAGAATTAACGAAAAAACCTCGTTACCAAAAAATAAAAGAAAAAGTAATTTCCGACCTGAAAAAAGAATACAACTACAAGATAATCAATGATTTACACGATTTTTACACTAAAGTTGACAGTACTATTTTTAAAGCCAAATGGTCTGACGATTTTTTTGAAAACAACAACACAATTTTGGTTACTTTTTCTGATCAAAAACTTACTTATACCGATTTTTACAACTACTTAATTGCAAATCAAAAGATTTCAAGAGATGAAAATGTAAAAAAATACTTAGACGAAAAATTTGACGATTTTGTCAAAGAAACTATTAAAGCATACGAAATAACGGTATTACCCGAAAAAAACGAAAAATTCAAATATTTAGTTAAAGAATATCACGACGGATTACTTTTATTTGATATCACAAATGATATGGTATGGGATAAAGCTGTAAAAGACACAGTTGGTTTAAAAAATTATTTCAACGAAAACAGAAACAAATACTACCAAAAACTAAACGTTACTATTTTTACATATTCAGATGAAAAAGCAAAGAAAAAAACTATTAAACTTCTAAATAAAAAAGAAAGCAAAAATTTATCTGACTCAGTAATTGTAACTTCTGTTAACAAAAAAGGAGAATTAATTTCTATTGATCAAGCCGGCGTTTTTAAAGAAGGAGACAATGTAACAGTTGATTATATTATTGGATTATTTAAAGCAGGAAAAATTGAAAATTCTCAAAAGGTTGTAATTCTTGAAGACAGTAAAAAAATAGTTTACTTAAACAACAATCTTCCTTATGTAAAAGGATTGGTTACTGCTGATTATCAAAATGTTTTAGAAAAAAACTGGATATCAAGCCTTAGAAAAAAATATAATGTTACTGTAAATCAGGAAGTATTTGATAAAGTAAAAAAAGATGCGCTAAAATAATAGTGAATAGTGCATTGTTAATAGTGAATGGTGAATTATTAATTACTAATTATTAATTGTTAATTAGAAGAAATAAGACTATAAGCAACAACAAAATGAATAGAAAGATAATATTTTTGATGTTTATATTGGTATTATTGTTAAATGCCTGTAAACAAGACAAAAACGAAGCAGATAATAAATCAGATCCGGTTGTAAAGGTTTTTAACTCATATTTATATGCAGATGATATATCCAAAATAGTTCCGCCAAATTCAAATCCTGAAGATAGCATGAATATTGTTCAATCATATATTAACAATTGGATTCAAGACCAACTTATGCTCAACAAAGCAGAAGAATATCTTAAAGAACAAAAAGCAGATATTGACAAAAAAACTGAAGATTTTAGGAACTCACTGATGATTCATAAATTTAAAGAAACAATAATTAAAAATAATGTAGACTCTAATATGTCATCTGATAAAATTTCTAATTACTACGAAACCCACAAACAAGAATTAAAACTTAATTCATCAATCATCAAAGGTTTTTTAGTAAAATTACCAAAATCTACTTCAAATTTTGCAGATTTTAAAATTGTAATAAATAGTTCTGACAACTCAGATTTAGATGAAATTGTTAGCTTTGTAAAATTAAAAAATGGAGTTTTTGAAGATTTTACAACTACTTGGTCAAATTTTTCTGAACAAATGCTTAAAATGCCAATTGCTGTAGAAGATGAAAAAACATTTTTAAAAAGAAGCTCAACTTTTGAATCAGAAGACACAAATTTTTTCTATTACATGCACGTAAATGATTATATTTTGTCAGGAGAAGAAGCTCCATTAGAATTTGTAAGAAACAATATTGCCAACATTTTAATTCAATTAGAAAGTTCTGCTATACTAGAAGCATACAAGCAAGACATATATGATGAAGCAGTTAAAACGGGCAAAATTGAATATTATTAGACTATTTTACTTTTTTATTTGAATTAAAACTACTAAAAAAAAATTATGCGAAATATTTTAATTGCTTTTGTATTGTTGATGTCAACAAACCTTTTGGCACAAGATACAATAATTATAGATCAAATTATTGCCAGAGTTGGCGATGAAATTATTCTTCAGTCTGAAGTTGAAGGGCAATATTTTCAATGGCTTGCCGAAGGTAATTCTGCAAGTCCTCAGGCCAAATGTCAGATATTAGAAGCTCAACTTATTCAAAAATTGCTCATAAACCAAGCAAAAATTGATAGTATAGAAATAACTGATGATGAACTTCAAATGCAAGTTGATAGTAGAATAAACATGTATGTTTCTCAGATTGGAGGAGAAGCCGAACTAGAAAAATATCTCAACAAGAGCATTTTTGACATCAAAAACGACATGAAAAAAGTTCTTAAAAATCAACTAATTGCAGAAAGAGTTCAGGATAAAATAACTGAAGATGTTTCAATTACTCCATCTGATGTTGCTGAATATTATGCCACAATACCGTATGACAGTTTACCTCTTATTGACGTTACATTCGAAATTAGACAAATTTCTTTTTATCCTCAAATGACTACCGAAGAAGAGCAAGCAACAATTGATAAGCTCACGGAAATTAGAGATAAAATTGTTAGCGGAACAAGAAAATTTGAATCAATGGCTAGAATGTATTCCGAAGATCCCGGTTCTGCAACAAACGGCGGAGAAATAGGATTTTTTGGTCGAGCTGATCTTGATCCTACTTTCGCGGCTGTTGCTTTTAATCTTGAAAAAGATGAAGTTTCAGAAATTGTTAAAAGCGAATTTGGTTATCATATTATCCAATTAATTGAACGACGAGGCGAAAGAGTTAATGTAAGACATATTCTTATAAAGCCTATTATTCCTGCCGAAGCAAAAATTAGAGCACTTGATAAAGCTGACTCGGTTCTGATTTTGATTCAAAAAGACAGCCTTGATTTTTCTGAAGCAGCTGCTATTTATTCCGAAGATGAAAACACAAAAAATAATGGAGGACTTGTTTTTAACTTAATGACAGGTAGTACTAAATTTAAAATTGGAGAACTTCCTCCTTACATTAAATACGATATTATTAATTTAGCAAACGGTGAAATATCTGAACCAAAGCAAACTACTGATGCTTCAAACAATTCAGTTATTAAAATTTACTATATTGAATCAAAAACGCCTGAACACGTTGCCAATTTATCAGACGACTACCAACTTATTCACGATATGGCTATGGCTAAAGAAAAAGAAAGAGTTTTCAATGAATGGATTAAAGAACAACAGCAAAATGTATATATCAGTATAGATGAACAATACAAAGGTTGCAAGTTTAGATATAATAATTGGATGAAAAATCAGAAATAATAATTATTTTTGCTGAAAAATATTTTTAATTAAAATTATGACAATAATTATTCCTATTATAAAACTTCTTGGTGGTATTGTTCTACTTCTTCTAGGAGGAAAATATCTGGTAAAAGGTGGTGTGGAAATTACTAAATATTTCAACATCTCAAAACTTGTGGTTGGTATGACTGTTGTTGCTCTGGGTACTTCTGCTCCAGAATTACTTGTTAGTTTGCAGGCAGCAATAAAAGGTTCCCCAGAAATTGCTCTTGGAAATGTTATTGGGTCTAATATTGCAAATATTGCATTAGTTTTGGCTGCCACAATCATTATTTTGCCCATGACCGTCAAGAAACAAACAATAGTTATTGACTGGCCAATCATGGCTTTTGCCTTCATTTTGCTTATTGTTTTTATGCTTGATGATAAGTTGAGTTTTGTTGAAGGTAGCATATTTGTTGTTTTGTTAATTGCATACGTTTGGGGAGAAATAAAATATTCTTTAAATCAAAATAAAAACGGTAATGGTGACGAAAAAGTCGAAGAGAAAAAACTATTTTCTATTCCGGTTGCGATTTTAGTTATTGTTGTTGCTTCTGTCGGATTGGCTTATGGTGCTAATTTCTTAGTTGATGGAGCTAGTGAACTTGCTCGTTTAATAAACATTAGCGAAAGAGTAATTTCTATTTCTATTGTTGCAATAGGAACAAGTTTACCGGAACTTACGGCATCTATTATTGCTGCAACAAAGAAAGAAACAGATATATCTGTTGGTAACATTATAGGCTCAAACATATTTAATATTTTTGCAATTTTGGGCGCTACGGCAATGGTTCATCCAATTGAATTTGACCATAAACCTTTTATGATTGATTTAATTTGGATGTCCGGAATTGGAATTGCTATATTTTTAGCTTTTTTACCTATGAAAAAGAAATTTATCAATAGGTCAAAAGGGGTTATTTTACTTGTTGGATATTTAGTTTACATGACAATTCTATTTATTAAAGGATAGATGAACAATGAACAATGAACAAAGAATAATTAATAATTAATAATTGATAATTGATAACGAACAATAAAAATTAATATCGAAAAATAAAAAATAGTTAAGTTAGACATCAAAAAAAGTCCCGGAGGGACGACCAGTTTGTAAGTTTCGACGAAAGTCGGAACTAAAAAATAAATGAATAATGAATAATCGTTAAGTTAGGCTACAAAAAAAGTCCCGGAGGGACAACCTGTTGTAAGTTTCGACCTAAGTCGGAACTAAAAAATAAATGAATAATGAATAATCGTTAAGTTATTCTGCAAAAAAAGTCCCGGAGGGACGACCGGTTTGTAAGTTTCGACGAAAGTCGGAACTAAAAAATAACGAACAATAAAGTGCCTTTAGGTACGTCCTGTTTTTTTCGCTCAACTTAACAACAATGAATAATTAATAGTTGATAACTAATAATTGATAGTAGATAGTTGTATGAGATTAAGAAAATAAAAATCATTTTTCATAATAAACTCTCAATTCAATGCACAATAAATGATAAAAATTCAAAATATACATAAGGCATACGGCGAATTAGAAATTCTAAAAGATATCAATCTTGAATTAGATAAGGGTGAAGTTATTTCTATTGTAGGAAAAAGCGGAGCCGGTAAAACAACTCTTTTACAGATAATTGGAACTCTTTTGGGTGCAGACCAAGGACGAATTTTGATAAATGACACTGAAGTTACAAACCTAAAAGACAAAAAACTCTCAAAATTCCGCAACGAACATATCGGATTTATTTTTCAGTTCCACAATTTATTACCTGAATTCACAGCAATCGAAAACGTTTGTATACCAGCTTATATTGCAGGAAAATCACCTTCCGAAGCACAAAAAAGAGCCAAAGAATTACTTGAATTTTTAAATTTATGTGGTAGAATTACACATAAACCAAGTGAACTATCGGGAGGAGAACAACAACGTGTAGCAGTTGCCAGAGCATTAATAAATTCTCCTGACGTAATTTTAGCTGATGAACCTTCAGGAAACTTAGATACTGCTCACAAAGTTGAATTACACAATCTATTTTTTAAACTTCGTGATGATTTCAACCAGACTTTTGTTATTGTTACTCACGACGAACAACTAGCCTCAATGTCTGACAGAACAATTCGTTTACGAGATGGAGTTGTAGTAGAAGATACTCGAAAAGAAAAACAAAAACCTCTCAGTTGAGAGGTTTTTGTTTGTTTAATTATTCTTTAATTATTTTCTGAACATAAACTCCGTTTTCGGTAGTAATACTTAAAATATAAATACCGCTTTCAAAATTTGATAAATCAATTTGATGTATTGATTTGGTGGTGTGATTATAAGACGATGAATAAATCATTTTTCCAGTTAAATCAATAATTTTAACCCAATTAATTGTTAATTCATCACTGTAAATTATAAATTGTCCGTTTGTAGGGTTTGGAAAAATTTGAATTCCTTCTGCTAATAAATCTGCTGTCCCAACATAAGCATTAACCAATACATCAAAACTGCATGTTACTATGTTTCCACCGTCGTCAGTAATTGTCCAGATGATAGTTGTAGTTCCTTCGGATAATTGTGCTCCGTCTAATGTAGTTAGATTATTAAAATCATTTTCTACGCTTGCAACTCCACAATTATCATCAATTGAAACGGGGTCAAACAAAGTTCCACTTACAGTGTATGAATGTGTATTGTCAGCATTAACTATTTGGTTTTCAACACATAAAACACTTGGCAACAATGTATCTAAAACGGTAATAAAAGCTGCTTCGGTTGTACAATTTCCACTTGTATCAGAGACTGTTATTTCTACATTTATTTGACCTAAATTTACACATTCAAATTCACTCTGGCTTAATGTTGTGTCTTGAATTTCACAATTGTCAAACGCACTAATTATCAGGCTATCAGCAATAATACAAGCATTTCCCAATTCATCAAGATAAACAGTAAAATCTTTAACTACCAAAACCGGACTCTCAACATCAATAAAACCACAACAGCTTTCAGTATGTTCATCAACCTGCCATGATAAAAAAGGATAACCATCATTAGCTGAAGAATTCATTTTCCAGTTGTCTTCTGTGCCATTTGCAGTTTCTATAACAAAATCCCAAGAAGCATCTGTTCCATCAATGTATGTGCAAAGGGTTTGCATTTGGGCAGTTGTTTTGCCTATTCCTCCTGCACTTGTTGCCTGTCCTGAAGTCTCAGTATTCCAAAAAGAATTATTTAAAGTATTATCATTATTACCAACAAAACCGCCTGTATTTGTTGTTCCTGTTACATGTCCGGTAGAATATGAATTTGTTATTGAAGAACTTATATAATTCCAACCAACAAAACCTCCAACATATCCAACTCCTGAAACATTTCCGGTGCTATAAGAATTATTAATAGCTGAATTACTATAACTAAATCCCACTAAACCGCCAACATTATTAGTTCCACTTACATTACCTGTACTATAACAATTATTTACAAAACCATAATTCCAGCATGAACCGGTAAGTCCCCCTACTCTGTCGTTACCGGAAACATTACCTGTACTATAAGAATTATTTATTTCAGAATTATTCTCGTTTACACCAACTAAACCTCCACTGTAATAAACACCTCCGTTAACTTCAACGTTACTGTAAGATTTGTTTATAATTGAATAATAATATTGATGCCCGACAAGTCCTCCAACATTATAATCGCCTGTTGCTGTTATTGTTCCGGTGCTAAATGAATTACTAATTTCTGAAAAATCATAACTAGCTCCAACTATTCCGCCCATTCTCTCTAATCCGGTATAATCAATATTTGTCAAGCCCAAACTATCTACTGTTGCTTCGCTCATAAAACCAAACAAACCAATATATTTTGTCTCTGGTCTATTGATATATAATGCATCAATTGTAAATCCTTTTCCATTATATGTTCCTCTAAAGTTAAAAAGTAAATTTCCGATAGGAGAAAATCCTGCACCTGAGTCCCATAAAATTGTTGTAGAAGCATCAATATCGGCTGTTTGAATGAAGTTTTTATCCCATTGATCAGAATTTTGACTAAGCCAAAACAAGTTATCCAAAGACGAAATTTGATAAGGATTAGCAATACTTCCATTGCCAATGGGTACTACTGCTATTTGAGATTTTGAGGAGAAATGCATGAAAACCAATGACAAAAAAGCAATTACAAAGATTCTTTTCATAATTAATGTTTTTTATAAAAAGTAAATTTACAATTATTTTTCTTTTTATATCGATTAATTCCATGAAAAGATAATCCCCGAAAAAAAATCAAAAGACAAACAAAAAAACCTCTCAGTTGAGAGGTTTTTTGTTCAATTTATTTTTAAAATGTTATTCGATACCACGAACACACATAGAAAGTAATAACTGGTCAACTCTACAACTGGTCAACTCAATAACTCGATAAATCGATAAATCGATAACTGATTAACTCGACAACTGGTTAACTGGTCAACTGATTAAAACAACCAACCAAGTCCAATATACATTCCTGAACTTCCGTCTTGTGGGTCGTTTGCCAATCCGTAATCTACTGCTACAATGAAATTTTCATTTAAACCGAAACGAATTCCGCCACCATATCCAAGATGAATTTTGTACAAATCTTTATCATCTTGATTAAAATAATTATTTACTAAATTAACTGGAACACCAGATAAATCAACATCATAAGGTTTTATAACCATTGTAGCATCAGCAAATCCACTTAGTGCTATATAAAAATCCTGTTTAAATATTTTTGTGTCAATCACTCTCCATCTAAGTTCAACATTACCAAACACATAAGAATCAGCAACAACTTTGTCTCTCAAAATACCACGAACAGTTTTTGAGCCTCCAATTGCATCTCTAACTTCCTTTGTATTAAAATAATATGGTCTAAGATAAAAAGGAACTTCGCCGGCTAATGTTCCCTGATAAACAAGTCTAGTTGCAACAGTCAATCTTTTTGGGAAAATAGTAAAATACTGACGATGTGTAAGTGAAAGTTGCAAGAAAGGACTAGATCCGCCTATTCCGGGACTTCCAAACAAAATAGCTTCTGTCCAAATTCCTTTGCTCGACCAAGCTTCGTTATCACGAGTGTCAAAAACAAGTCCACCTTTAAAAACAGTTGAAAAACCGCCATTTGCTTCTCTTGGGTCAATTATACCCCAATCAATGTAATTTTCATATAATCCGGGCAAAGTGTCCTGATTTGGCAACATATCTGCAGGGTCTTTCCCTTTGTTTAATTTATCTACATCGACCGAACCAATTACCATATTGGAAATATTTACTCCAACATAACCACGAATTTTATCTTCTTTTATTGGAATCTGAAGGTCAAAAATCCCTTTCAATTCGCGTCTGTCAAGTCGGTAATACATTCTTGATAAATAATCAGCACTTAAAACATCTTCATACGAATGATTGTATATTGATTGATAACCATTATATCCATAAAAATCCAAAGATTGTTCTATCAAATAAGCCAAGTCGGTAAAAAAACGAAGATTTGTTCCCAAAAAAGCTCTATCATCATACTGAATACGGTTAATTCCGCTCCCTTTGGTTGTTCTTGACCATTCGGCATAAATTGAACGAACATAATCCGGATATGATGATCCATCTCCCCAATCATAAACGTAACCCAATGCTCCATATCTAAAACCTACATCAGAATCATAAGCAACTGCGGGAAGTGCACCACCAAATTTCCATCCGGTAGGAGAATCGCTTTTTGTTGTATCGCTTTGAGCAAAAGCAGAAATACTTAACAAAACCGAAATGAAAAGTAATAATTGTTTTTTCATAAGTTATTGTTTATTAATTATTTAAAAATAGTTTCAAAAAAAATGTAACTTTTGAAATAGTAAAACGTCTGAACTTACATCAATGCTAAAGTAAATCAAAATTTGCAAACTCACAAATCGACAATATTATATTTTTTCAAACACTAAGCTAACACCTACTAAAATGAAACAAATAATTCTAATCTTAATATTGGCATTTCCCCTCTTAGCTTTTTCATTCAAATATGATCAAAAAAGTTATTCGACAGGATTTACAACCGAAACTCCGGTTATTGACGGCAATTTAGATGACGCCTGTTGGACAAATGTGAGCTGGGGAACAAATTTCACACAATTTGAACCTAACTCTGGTGAAAAACCAGGGCAACAAACCGCCTTTAAAATAATTTACGACAATAACTACATCTACGTTGCAATTAGATGTTATGATAGCTCTCCCGATCTTATTGACGAAAGATTATGCAGAAGAGATGGATTTGACGGCGACATGGTCGGAATATTATTTGACAGTTACTACGATAAACGAACAGCTTTTATGTTTTCGGTAAATGCAGGAGGAGTTAAAAATGACCTTGTTTTTTCCAATGATGGAAATAACGAAGATCAAACTTGGGACCCAATTTGGTTTGTAGAAACAAATATTGACAATGAAGGTTGGACTGCTGAAATGAAAATTCCTCTTAGCCAACTCAGATTTAATCCTAATTCAGACGTTTGGGGTTTAAATCTTATCAGAGAAATATACAGAACAAAAGAAACTTCAACTTGGCAACCCGTTGATTCAGATGCTTCTGGTTTTATTAGTCAATTTGGCGAATTATCAGGAATTAAGGATTTAGAAACCAAACGTCAAATTGAAATTGCACCGTATTTAATGAGTGGATATTCTTTGTATGAAGCAGAAGAAGGAAACCCTTTTGCCGACGGAAAAGATTTTACATACAACGCCGGATTAGACGGAAAAATCGGAATCACTAACGATTTTACTCTTGATTTTACAATAAATCCTGATTTTGGACAAGTTGAAGCCGATCCTTCAAACGTAAATCTTAGTGCTTTTGAAACATATTTTTCAGAAAAAAGACCATTTTTTATCGAAAATAAAAACATCACAAGCTTTAATCTTAGTTTTAGAGCCGAGGATTTATTCTATTCCAGGAGAATAGGACGAAGCCCGCAGTACTATCCGGAAATAGCTGATGATGAATTTCTTAAAATGCCCGAAAACACAAAAATTTTAGGTGCTTTAAAATTCAGCGGAAAATCGCAGGACGGTTGGTCTGTTGGTATTATTGAGACTGTTGCGAACCAAGAATTTGCTAAAATTGCAAACTCTGATGGAGATGTCAGAAAAGAAAGTGTAGAACCTTTGACTAATTATTTTATTGCTCGATTACAAAAAGATTTGAATAAAGGCGAAACCATGATTGGCGGAATTGTTACGTCAACTTATCGCGACATCAACAACGAAAATCTATTGTACATGAATAAAACCGCAACAGCCACAGGAATTGATGTCTTGCAATATTTTTACGATAAAAAATACTACATTTCAGCAAAAGCAGTTGCCAGCCACATAACAGGAACTCCTGATGCAATGACTTTTCAACAAACTTCGCCACAAAGATATTTTCAACGTCCAAATGCTGATTATGTCGAAGTTGATTCAAACTTAACATCTATGACCGGAACTTTTGGTTATCTTGAAATTGGAAAAAGCTCAATGAAAGGATTAAGATACCAACTTTCATGGACTTATCGTTCCCCTTCATTTGAATTAAATGATGTTGGTTTCCTTAGAAATGCCGACAACCACATGGAAATCTTTTGGATTGGATATAATATAGCAGAAACAAAAGGTATTTTTAGACAACTAAACTTAAATTTTTCACAATGGGCAGGTTGGAATAGTGGTTTTAACTACCAATTTTTGGGTTTTAACACTAATTTTTCTACTCAATTCAAAAATCTTTGGTTTTTATGGGGAAGCTATGAATATAATTTCAATTCTGTTGATGACATTTTACTAAGAGGAGGTTCTTCTTTCAAAACTCCAAGCATTACTTCTTTTAATCTTGGAATGAATACTAATTACACAAAAAAACTTACTTTTTCGGGATATGGAACATACATGATTTCAAAATATAATTACTACGATTGGTCAAGAATTGGAATAACAGTTGGTTATAGACCAATAGACAGATTATCTATGAGCATTAACGCAAATTATAGTAAAACTGTTCAAAAATTGCAATTTATTGATCATGTAGAAATGGAAGAAGATTATTACATTCTTTCGTCAATAGAACAAAATACTGTTAATTTTACATTCAGATTTGACTTTAATATTACTCCTGATTTAACAATTCAATATTATGGAGCTCCATTTGTAAGTGCAGGAAATTACTACGATTTTAAAAATGTTTTAGACCCGATGGCAGAGGAATTTGATCAACGATATACCCTTTACAATTCAACTCAGTTAAACTCGTCCGATTACACTTTTGATTTTGATGAAAACAGTGAAATAGATTACGAATTAGGGAATCCTGATTTTAACTTTCAACAATTTCGTTCAAATTTGGTTTTCCGATGGGAATATAAACCCGGCTCTGTTTTGTTTCTGGTTTGGGCGCATGAACAAACTGACGTTATCGAAACAGGAGAATTTAATTTCGTAAACGATTTTAGTAATCTTTTCAAAGTAACTCCGGCAGACAGATTTATTATTAAATTTCAATATAGATTTACATAAAAGAAAAATAGGTGAGGTTAATGTGTTTGGAGGCTGTCTGAAATTCAGGCAGCCTCTTTTTTATTATGTATACCGAAATGCTTTAAAAAATCCGATTTCATTTTCTTAAAATCGGTTTTATACCGATTGCACATTGAAATTAGTCCAAACTTCG